>JAYUJS010000513.1:0-2295 GCA_043765095.1 Ferruginibacter sp. | reverse complement strand
CTCAGTTGTTGGGTTTGTAAATATATTGCCAAGGCTGTGCATTAGGCTAGATATTGGACCTTCCATTTTATTAGTATTATCATCAAGCGTTCCATCGTTTAATAATTCGCCCATTTTTAAAGTGGGTAAAAGATATAATAAAATATCGTTTTTTTGTTGTTTAAAAAATATTTTCACTTCTTTTATTGTACCATTTTCGCCAACTGTTTCTTTAGTAATTTTTACTGCTTCATTTGCAATGGTATGCATCTTATCTAATGGGTTTTCGTTAGACTGTTTTGAGTAAGATGATATTATACTTATAGCATCATTCTTATACTCATCAAATATTTTAGCAATCCATTTTGTATCATTATTACCATTCAAAACATCACTAGCACCTTCATCTGTTTGCACAAATTTATATAACGCTGTAAGTACAGCAGGTATAGCCGCTTGGCTAAATTTATCTTCATTGGGTGTAGCATCATCGTCTACTATTTTATCGGTAGATACATCTATTTTTTGTAGTGCAGGATAACCTAAGTTTTGTTGCACTTTTTCTAAAAGGTTCATAATTATTATTTTTTTTGTAAATAATAAATGTAATGTAGGCTTATTAAATATGCATATTTTGCTATGTGAGAATTATATAACTATTATGCATTATTGTGTAATGGCAAACTTTAAAATTAGCATCACCTTTACATTTCATAAAAAATAACTATATAATGAAAAATAAATTTTTTACTACTATTTTCTCAGCATTTACGATTATAACAATTTGTTTATTCTTTTCAGCATGTGCACAAAAAATATCTTTTCTACAATCTGCTATAACACCTGCTGCTAGGGGAACTGTAAAAGTAAAAAAAGATAATAATAACAATTATGCAATAAATATATTTATAAGAAACCTTGCAGAAGTAAAACGTTTAACACCACCAAAAACAGCATATATTGTTTGGATGGAAACAGACCAACAAAGTCCAAAAAATATTGGTAAAATTGATAGTGATAATAAAATGTTTAGCAATAAATTAAAAGCAAGTTTCGAATCTGTTTCCCCTACAAAACCTACAAAAATATTTATTACAGCAGAGGATGATGCAAGTACACAATATCCGAATAATCAAATAATATTATCAACAAATAATTTTTAAAATTTAAAATTAATCATCATGGGAAATTTATTGTATGGTATAGCAGTAATACTTATAATTATATGGTCTATAGGTTTTTTAGGTTATGCTGCAGGTGGTATTATTCATATTCTTTTAGTAATAGCAATTATCTCAATTATTTTAAGGGTTATACAAGGTAGAAAAGTTTTATAAATATTAATTCAAACAAAATAAACATTTAATTATGAACACAGGAAAAACAGCTTTAGGATTATTGGCAGGGATTGCCACAGGTGCATTATTAGGAATTTTATTTGCGCCTGACTCTGGTAGAAATACTAGAAAAAAAATTGTACAAAAAGGTGAAGGCTACGTAGATGATGCAAAAGATAAATTTAATGGTATAGTTGATGTTGTAAAAGATAAATACAATAGCATAAGAAACGAAGCCGAAAGATTAGAAGAAAAAGGTGAAGAAAAATATGCTGATGTAAAGGCTCAGTTTAAAAACTCAATGGCATAATAAATATTTGAAAAAAAATAAACAGAATGAACGACAATGTAACACCCATAGAAATGCTTTTAGATAAAGCGGAGGAGTACAGTAAAACATCCGTAGAATTGCTAAAGCTAAAAGCTGTACGCATATCTGCTAATGTTATTTCATCATTGATATCAAAAGCAGTCATAACTATAAGTGTTGCATTGTTTTTATTTTTAGTAAATATTGCATTAGCACTTTGGCTTGGCAAACTTACAGGAGAATATTTTTATGGATTTTTAATAGTAGCAGCATTCTATTTATTTATTGGTTTGCTTTTTTATATTTTTAGAAAAAATTTAATTCAAATACCTTTTAAAAATAACATTGTTTCAAAAATGATGAATGATAATTAAATTCTATGACAAACCATTCTAAACAATTAGACGAACAAATAAATTTACTAAGGTTTAAACAAGTAAAACAATTTGATGATTTAAAGCAGCAGCTTCAAACTACTGGAGAGCTTTTAAAACCTATTAATATTTTAAAAAATACAGCTATAGAAGTAATGTCATTTGTAAAAAATGAAACGAATATTTTAAACAAAATGGTAGACATTGGCATAAGTGAAATAAAAAATAAAACAATAAAATTAGTTGGAAACAATAAAGTGGGAAAATTACTTGAAAGATTTTTGTAGAAATTTTA
>JAYUJS010000512.1:0-2296 GCA_043765095.1 Ferruginibacter sp. | reverse complement strand
TTCATAAGATTAATAACATACTTTATTAAAATATTATGATAAAAGTTTACATAGTAGAAGACCACTCTGTAGTTATAGAGGGTATATACGCTCTGTTGCAAAATGAAAAGGGTATAGAAGTATGCGGCTATGCTACCAATGCGCAAAACTGTATTGAGTACTTTGTAAACCATTTAGCCGATGTAATACTAATGGATATTGGCTTACCAGATATAAGCGGTATTGATTTATGTGCTATTATTAAAAAGAAATACCCTGGCATAATGGTGATAGCGTTGAGTACTTTTAACCAAGGTTCATACATAAGAAAAATGATGGAAGCTGGTGCTAGCGGATACTTGCTAAAAAATACAAGTAAACTAGAAATAATAAAAGCAATAAAAACTGTAACGGAGGGTAAAACCTATTTAAGTTTTGAAGTAGGTAAAGAGCTTCATTTAAACAAAGAAGAAAATGATAACCTGCCTTTACTAACCAAAAGAGAAAAAGAAATACTAAAACTAATAGCAGAGGGGCTAACAAACCAACAAATAAAAGAACAACTTTTTATAAGTATAGATACGGTGGATAGCCATAGAAAAAATTTACATACAAAACTGAATGTAAAAAACACGGCTATGCTTATTAGATACGCAATAGAACATAAAATGATTTAATTTTTACCTCCCAAAACTATCTCCAAAATCATCTGCATATTGTTCATATTTTTTTATAATTACAATATTTTTCTTTTCAATTTCTGTAAGCATATTTTTTACATCTACAGTGTTAGGCACGTACCAATCTAAGTTTTCAAATTGCTGACGCAAATCTCTTTTTTGAAAACAATATCCATGCCTTGCAAAAATTTCATTGCGCATAAAAAGTAATTCACTTTTCAAAAGGTTAGATACATCTTCGTCTTTTAATAACCTTTTTGAAGCCTGTGGAAACGCTCCTACATCTACCAAATACTTGTACTCTTTTCTTTCTAAAGTAAATGTTTTTTCAATTACAGTTGCTTTAGAATTAGTTGGTTTCCATGAGCCTAATATTTCGTTTGGCTTGTTTAGGTTTACAGACATTTCAAACACACCATCGTTTTTATCAGTACCAGGCTCTTTTGCATTTATTTTTATTGTTTCTCCTGTTTGTGTAAATGTGCCTGCAAAAGGTCTATCATTTCCGCCAACAATACTTCTGCCTGCAATGGTATCGCCCAATGCTCTTGTGATAAGCAATGTTATTTTATTTGTACCAAAACTACCTACGTAACTACCTAAAATATTTACTGCTTTTTCAACTGTATTAACTACAATATTTTCGCCTGTATAGACTTGTACATTTTCAGTTGTTTTATCTTTTTTTGAAGTATTGCAAGCACTAAATGAAATAGCAATTACTAAAAAGGCTTTTGATAAAGTTTTCATGTTTTAATGTTTTGTGTAAATTACGGCTTTGAAATATACAAGCAAAAATATTATCGTTATTTTTTTACTAGCAGCACTAGCCTATTTTTCTTTTCTGATGCTATGTATTATTTGGGCATATATACCATTACACAGCGATACTTGTTTTTTGCAGTTAAAACAATCTTACTTACATATTACTGAATGGCGCATTGCTTTTTACACCCATGTGTTTACAAGTATGCTGGTGTTGTTTGCTGGCTTTACACAATTTTCGGAAAGTTTTAATAGGAAATATAAAAGTTTTCATAGAAAATTAGGTTATGTATATGTAATAAATATTTTGTTAGTTACAGGGCCTGCAAGTTTGTTGATGAGTTTTTATGCTAACGGTGGTTTATCATCAAAAATTGCATTTGTATTGTTGGCTTTATTATGGATGTACTTTACTGGTATTGGAGTTTACAAAGCCATCAAAAAAGATTTTGTAGCCCACCGTATTTTTATGATACGTAGTTTTGCACTCACGCTTTCTGCCATTAGCCTTCGTATATGGAAAGTAATATTTGCAGTTACTACAGATATTCCGCCAATGGGCAGATACAGAATTATTGCGTGGCTTGGATGGGTTTTAAATTTGTTAATTGCGGAGTGGATTATTTATAACGCCCCCTCTATCCCCCAAAAGGTGGAAGATACAAAATAGATTGAAAAATAGATTTGATAAATAGTAAAAGCTAAAAAGTTGGATATTTGGGTATAAAATAAATTTAAGGAAATTTAGATTGACAAACCCTGAAGGGGTTTAATTTATTAACCATGGGTAAAACCTTTAGAAGATACGTCAATCTATTTGTCAATAAAAGCTCAATAGATAGTTAAAGATGCAATGTGCGACGCCACCGAAG
>JAYUJS010000511.1:0-6140 GCA_043765095.1 Ferruginibacter sp. | reverse complement strand
AGGATCTATCTTTTAAGAAAAAAGATGAAAAGCCAAAGGAAGAGCCAAAGCCAGTTGTTGAAGAAAAGGTAGAACCCGTGGTAGAAGTTGTGGCTATTGAAAGACCTGTTTTAAAAGTAACAGTAGTAGAGCAGCCAAAGCCAATAGAAGTTGCTGTCGTAGAAATAGTATCTACGCCTACACCAGTGCCTGTGGCAGTAGAGAAACCAATAGAGAAAGAAAGCATTACTAAAATAGAAGCACCAGAATTAGAAGGCCCAAAAATTTTAGATAAAATAGATTTAAGTACTATAGATTCTTCTACTAGACCAAAGAAAGGGGTTAAAAAACTGGAAGCTAAAGTAGAGCCCGTTAAAAAAGCTGCTATTGTAATATCTGCACCAGTAGTTGTAGCTCCAATTGTGCCAGTACCAAACTTGCAACCAGAAGTAAAAGACACGCCACCAATTATAGAAAATATTTTATCTGAGCGTTTGACAGGTCCAAAAATTTTGGGAAAGATAGAACTGCCAGTAGATAATGATACAAGACCTAAAAGAGATGATGCACACAAACGTAAGCGCATACCAATGCAAAAGAAGCCAGGTGCACCAGGAGCTGGAGCTTCAGCTCCTAATAATGTAAATCGTGGCCCAAGACCAATAATAGGTGATGGTGGTGCAAACCGTGGGCCAGGCGGTGCACCAAACAGAGGGCCACAACAAGGTGGTGCTGGCGCAAATAGAGGGCCGAGCCAAGGTGGAGGTGGCAATCGTTTTCAACGCCCAGGACAAGGTGGAGGCAATGCTCCACGCCAGCAAGACAAAATAATAGATGCAAAAGAAATACAAGAAAAACTAAAACAAACACAAGCTAAACTTGCAGGTGCTGGGGGGCGTGGAAAAAGCTCAAAAGCAAAATATAGAAAAGAAAAAAGAGATTTATTTAACGAGGCACAAAGCAATAGACCAGATGAAGGAAACAAACTACAAGTAACAGAATTTATTTCTGTAAGCGAGTTGGCAGGTTTAATGGATGTGAGTTTTGCAGATATTATTGGCAAGTGTATGAACTTGGGTATAATGGTTTCCATTAACCAACGTTTAGAAGCCGATGTAATAGAACTAGTAGCAAGTGAATTTGACTATGAAGTAGAATTTATAGGAGTAGACGATGCCGCAGAATTAGCACTAGAAGAAGAGATAGACGACCCAGCTTTATTAAAAGATAGAGCTCCTATCGTAACGATAATGGGTCACGTAGACCATGGTAAAACATCCTTGCTTGATTATATAAGAAATACCAATGTAATAGCAGGTGAGGCGGGTGGCATTACACAACACATTGGTGCATATGAAGTAACCCTGCCAAGTGGTAGAGCTATTACCTTTTTAGATACACCAGGGCATGAGGCCTTTACGGCTATGCGTGCACGTGGTGCAAAAGTTACAGATATTGCGGTAATAGTAGTAGCGGCTGATGATGCGGTGATGCCTCAAACAAAAGAGGCAATCTCTCATGCACAAGCGGCCAATGTACCTATGATATTTGCTATAAACAAAGTAGATAAAGATGGTGCAGACCCGGAAAGAATAAAGCAACAACTTGCTGGTATGAATATATTGGTGGAAAGCTGGGGGGGGAAATTTCAAAGCCAAGAAATAAGTGCAAAAAAAGGGGAGAATATAGATTTATTGCTAGAAAAAATATTACTTGAAACAGATATTTTAGAACTTAAAGCAAATGCTGAAAGAGGTGCAAATGGTACTGTCATTGAAGCATCGCTTGATAAAGGTAGAGGATATGTAGCTACAATATTGGTACAAAATGGTACATTGAAGCAAGGAGATATGATTGTATCTGGTCAGTTTTTTGGTAAGGTAAAAGCAATGTACAATGAACGTAACCAACGTTCTAATGCTGCGCCACCATCTACACCAGTATTAATACTAGGCTTAAATGGTGCACCACAAGCTGGTGAAACCTTTAAAGTATTTGCTAACGAAAGTGATGCAAGAGAGAATGCTTACAAGCGTGGGCAAATACTGCGTGAGCAAGGTATGCGTGCAAGAAAACATATTACACTAGAAGAAATTGGTCGTCGCTTGGCATTGGGCAACTTTAAAGAGTTGAATGTAATTCTTAAAGGTGATGTGGATGGATCTGTAGAGGCATTAAGTGATTCATTACAGAAATTAAGTACAGAAGAAATAGTGGTAAAAGTGATACACAAAGCGGTAGGAGCTATTACTGAAAATGATGTAAACTTGGCTGCTGGTTCTGATGCAATTATTATAGGATTTAACGTTCGTCCGAGTATACAAGCGGCTCGTTTGGCTGAAAATGAAGCGATAGAAATAAAAATGTATTCAATTATATACAACGCTATTGAAGAGATAAAGAGTGCCATGGAAGGTATGCTAGAGCCTACAGTAGAAGAGAAAATATTGGGTAACGTAGAAATAAAAGAAACTTATCGTTTTGATAAAGCTACCGTAGCAGGTTGTATGGTATTAGATGGTAAAATGGCTCGTAATAGTCGTATACGTTTGGTAAGAGAAGGTATCGTAATACATACAGGTGAGCTAAGCAGTTTGAAGCGTTATAGAGACGATGCTAAAGAAGTAACGAGTGGTATGGAATGTGGCTTGGTTATTAAAAACTACAACGATATAAAAATGGGCGATATTGTAGAGGCGTTTGAGGAAGTGGAAGTGAAAAGAACTTTGTAAAAGTTGAAAGTTATTGAAAGGTTCAAAACTAAAATTCAATGTTTAAAGTTGAGTTCAAAGCCATCATTTGTTTCCCACTTAAGGTTTTACAGTTAAATGGTTTATTAGCCAATCAGTTTGAATTTGAAATTCCAATCGCCTTTTTAAAAAAGCTGGTGTTTTAATTTTGAAGATTTATTTTTTGATTGGAGAGTATAGTTCATTAAAATACGAAGCATTTTTGCACCAAATATTATGGTTCGAATGGCACATACGGTTGTTTGCATCTAAAGCTTACTGTATTGTAATTTTTGTAACTCGACTTAAGAAAACTATTTAGTAAAAAAACTTGGCTTTATTAAAATGCGAAGCATTATTTATTTTGCATTTCTTTAATAAAAAACATCTTTTTATTAAATTGTAAATATTAAAAAGCCTTGCAGCCCCTGCCTTTGTAAGCAGACAGTTTCAAAGCAAAAAAACAAAATTGCAGCTTTCACAATGCTGCAATTTTTTGTTAAAAAACAAACCCAGATTAGCAGCAAAACATTTGCACACTTATCTTTGAAAGAATAGCTTCGTCAGCTATAAAAAAAATGTTATGAAAAAAAGAGTTTTACTAGTTATCAATTTTGTTGCTATTTGTGTGGTTTCTTTTGCACAGCCAAGCAAAACAAATGCTGATAAAATAATAGCAGTAATAGGAAGTAAGATTGTACTTAAAAGCGATGTAGATAATAGATTATTAGATATGCAACGCCAAGGAGTAGAGGTGCCAGAAAATGGAAAGTGCTTTGTGCTGCAAGATTATCTGGGTACAAAAACATTGGTATTGCAGGCAGAAAAAGATTCAATACCAGTATCTGATGAAGATATACAAAATGATATTGATAACAAAATACGCCAATACATAAACCAATTTGGTGGTAAAGATGAACTTGAAAAAATTGCAGGAAAAACAGTATATCAGTTAAAAGAAGATTTTAAAGAATCTTCTAAAGACCAAAAACTTGCAGGTGCTATGCGCAATAAGATTGTAGGGGATATACGCATAACGCCGTTTGAAGTAAAAAAATATTTTGATAAACTAGTAAAAGATAGCTTGCCATTTTATGAAACAGAGGTAGAAATTGGTGAAATAATTGCATTTCCTAGAGCAAGCAGAGAAGCAGAAGAGTATTGTAAAGAGCAATTAGCAGGCTTTAAAGCACAGATAGAAGCAGGCAAAAAAACTATGAACCAACTTTGTAAAAGTGGAGAGTCAGACGAGCCAAATTCTAATGAGCGCTTTGGTAGGATGGATATTAACAGAGAACAAAAAGATATAGATCCCACTTTTATGGCTAAATCTTTTACACTAAAAGATGGTCAAATATCAAATCCCTTTAAAAGTAAATTTGGGTATCATATAATACAGCTTATTAATAGAAATGGTAATGATGCAACTGTGCAGCACATTATTAAAATACCACAAGTAACTGCGGTAGAACTTAAACAAGGCTTTGAAAAACTAGATACAGTAAGGGCTAAATTGATAGCTGGCACAATAGACTTTGGTGCTGCAGTAAGTAAATACAGCGATGATGAGTACAGCAAATTTACGGCAGGTATAAAACAAGGCCCAGGAGGAAGCACATTTTTAACCATAGATCAGCTAGATAAAGATATTGTACCAATTTTAGATAAATTAAAACCAGGCGGTTTTTCTCAACCAGCAGAATATAAAGATGGCTCTGGCAAGCGTGGTGTGAGAATAGTATACCTAAAATCTAAAACAGAGCCACATAGGGAAAATCTAAAAGATGACTATAGCAAAATAGCTGACAAGGCATTGGCAGAAAAAAAAGAAGGTGCTTTGGAAAAATGGTTTAATACAAAACTTAGCAACTATTACATAATGATAGACCCAGCATACAGAGATTGTGAGAGTATAAAATTATGGGTGGATGCGATGACGAAAAAATAGGAGAGGATTTCAGATTTTAGATATTCACAGATGCCAGCTTTTCAAAAAAGTTGGCATCTGTGTTTTATCAATTACCTTGCATTAAATAAATTATTAGAACTTGATAGATAAGAAAAAAGCCGTACAGGTTGAAGATAAAGCAGTACTCATTGGTGTTATACAAAATGAGCATACGGAAGTACAAGTAAATGAATACTTGGATGAGCTAGAGTTTTTAGCAGAAACAGCAGGTGTAAAAACTATAAAGCGATTTACTCAAAGACTAAAACACCCTGATGCACGCTCTTTTGTAGGCAAAGGAAAGCTAGAAGAAATAAAAAAATATATTTTATCAAAAAGTATAACACTTGTAATTTTTGATGATGAACTTACAGGCTCGCAAATACAAAATATAGAAGCCGCATTAGATACAAAAACGATAGACAGGAGCGATTTGATATTGGATATCTTTGCCAGTCGTGCACAAACCGCACAGGCTAGAACACAGGTGGAGCTTGCACAATACCAATATATACTACCACGCCTAAAAGGCATGTGGAAACACTTAGAGCGACAAGGTGGTGGTGTGGGTACACGTGGGCCGGGGGAAACAGAAATAGAAACAGATAGACGTATTGTAAAAGACAAAATAACAGTATTAAAAAAACGCTTAGAAGATTTTGATAGGCAATCTTTCACACAGAGAAAAGAGCGAGGAGAATTTATAAGAGTAGCACTCGTAGGCTATACAAACGTAGGTAAGAGTACTATTATGAATGGGCTTAGCAAGAGTGAAGTATTTGCAGAAAATAAATTATTTGCTACACTAGATACTACCACCAGAAAATGTGTATTTGAACAAACACCTTTTTTGCTAAGTGATACAGTAGGGTTTATTCGTAAACTGCCACATCATTTAGTAGAGAGTTTTAAAAGTACGCTAGATGAAGTGAGGGAGGCAGATGTGTTGCTGCATGTGGTAGATATTTCTCACCCACAATATGAGGAGCAACTAGCGGTGGTAAACAAAACCCTTGCTGAGCTTGGATGCGCAGATAAACTCACCATTACTATTTTTAATAAAATGGACCAGTTTGAAAAAATAACTTTTGATGAATGGCTGGAGGAAGATGTGAAACTGCAAATATTACATGAGCTAAAAGAGCGCTGGGAAGAAAGTACAAAAGGCAATTGCATTTTTGTAGCTGCCATAGACAAACAAAATTTTACTGCACTTAGGCAAACTATTTTGAACAAAGTGAGAGATATGTATCAAATAAGATACCCTTACAAAGCGGAGTATTTTTATTAACTAAATAAGGATGATTAATACATACAAATGGCATAAAATAGCCGATACGCTAAGTGAAATTAATTTTTCTAATACTAACCTTGCAAGCTTAGAAGTAGAAGGTAAAGTAATATGCATAGCCAAACATCATGAAACACTTTTTGGCTGTGCTAGCAAATGCCCACACGCAAGCGGAAATATGAGCCAAGGTTAT
>JAYUJS010000510.1:0-2303 GCA_043765095.1 Ferruginibacter sp. | reverse complement strand
GTTTCTAACAAAGAATTCATTTTATAATCTTGCCTTATATCTGCTATGGAGTTCATACTTGTATTTTGTGATTGCATAAATATCTAAATGCAAAGATGCTTCAAAATAGTTTTATAAAATGCTCACTTGTAAAAAACCTGAGGGGATAAGTTCGCTATTGAAACAACTATTTATTTAAAAAAGAAATTACGAAAAATTTAAATTTTAGTGTAAAATATCATTTTAAGGTACAAGCCAGCTTGCCTCAAACTTATTATTTTCTGCATAGGTAAACGATGCTCTACGATGGCCTTTGCTACTAAGCCATAGCCATTCCATCCAATCAATTTGTGTAACAACAACAGCAAAGTTTTTTTTATAAATTTCTGTTTCTTCTATTGTCGGATTAACAGCTTCAAATGCAGGCAGTAAGCCACTTGTAGGCGTTTCACTTTGTAAGGATGGTGCAATTGTGGTCATATAAGTTTTTCTACTATTTGCAGAAGTTTTGTGCCAGCTTTCGTTTGCTATTATATCATTGTGGTGTAAAGTAGCTTTGCCAGCAAGCCTTATTTGAAATCTGCTAGCCGCATCGTAAAAAAGCCAACTTACAGTATCGTTATTCTGTAGCTCTTGCCACTTACCACTTCTGATATCAGTATGAAAAGCCAATAATTTTTCAGTTATATTTACTTTTCGTAAAATTACCGTTCTCATATTTATCCCTTTCTTTCCTATGTTAGCTAGTGTAGGGCTATGAAATGGGTCTCTTCCTTTTAATGACCCATTAAGCAATCTTACCCAACAATCTTTTTCCAGGTCTGTCAAGTTATATTCTATTCCGTCTATTTTTACAAAATTCATAAATTGACTTTCGATTTTTTTACAAATAAAGATTTAATTTTATAAAATTATTATAAATTATTAAAAGAATACATGAGCAAAATTATATTAAACGATTACAAAAAAATATTATCAAAAGATATAATAAAGCTAGCGCAAAAAATGCTGGTGCGTGAGCTTGATGAAGTAAAACCAAGCCAATACGAATCTTATGTAGATGATGGTAACGAAACATACGATTTAACACTTTCTGTAAATAAAACGGGGGCTGTTGCAAAAAGCGCCTGCGACTGCGAAGATGATAATAAAACTTTTTGTGTGCACAAAACTGCAGTGCTTATAAGCATTGTAGAAAAAAGAAAAGTTGGAAGCAAAATTGTTAAAATAAAAGCCAACCCATTACAATTATTATTGCAAGAGGCTGACGCAGATAAAATAAAAGATTGGGTGTGGGAGCTACTTCAAAAAAACAAAGATTTAGAATTGGCTTTCAAAACATCTTTTACACCCAAGCCAACAAGCTATACTAAAGAGGATGTATTGCTAATAACAGAAAATGCTTATAAAATAGTTATTAAAAATAAAAAGAATATTGAACAATCAGAAATAAAAAAACTCATTGAATTATGGGGGAATGTACATAGCCCCATTGTTACAAACTACCTAAACGACTTAACCGACTATAATAATTTTTTAAACATATTAGCAATAGCTGATTCATGTAAAACACATCACCATAAATTAAATATAAATTCTGTAAAAATTCATAGCTATGTTAATAGCCTATTGTTAAAAACACTACAACCTTTAAATGATTTTATAAATGAAAGCAGCTGGCTAAAAGTAACAAATTATTTTATAAATGCCATACCCGATAATGATAAAATATTGAGAGATTATTTTTTCATTTATATTTTAAAATTGATAGAAATATCCAATCCTACAAGAAAAGAAATTTTAATTGACTTACTTACACAAGTTTTTAAAATTTGTAAAGTATACCATTTGTATGATGGAGACCACCCCTCCAAAAGATTATTAGAAATTATTGAAAGTAATGGTTTGTTTAACAAATACAGTGAAATTTTTCAACCAATTACTTTCGATAATCAGTTTAATATAAAACTTATAGAAGCGCTCATTGAAAATAAACATTATTCAATTGCTGAAAAACATTGTTATGCTCAAATAAGTGATAATTATAGAGAGGAGTATAATACAGCCTACTTTAAATTTTTAAAGACAATTTTTACACAAACAAATAATAGAATAGGGTTAGAAGATGTTTGTAAAAAACTATTGCCTCTAACTTTTGACTTTAATGATTTTATATTTATTAATAGTTTATTTATAGATGAAACAGTACAAAAGGATTTTAGAAATAAAATTTTTACCAAGGCTAAAGGATATGGAAGAAATGGGAATTTTATTGCCAATAAATTTTGTTTTCAAATATTAGATTTTGAAAATAAGTATTCGAA
>JAYUJS010000509.1:0-20340 GCA_043765095.1 Ferruginibacter sp. | reverse complement strand
GACTGGCTTTATTATTTAATTTTTTACTGATGCGAATGCTAGAAAAATAATACCAGTCATCTGTTTTTGAATTGCCACGCTGCGTTCCATCTGTAGGGTATAGTGGTGCATTAAGTATTTCGTCACCTCTATAAGCAAGTTCTACCGCTTTTTTTCCTTTTGCAAGTAACAGCGTATTATAATCTACATAATTATTACTTACATCATCCAAATAATCGGTAAATGTTTTTCGTAAACCAACTTCTACACCAAATTGCCAATTATCATTTATTTGTAATTTTATGCCAGCACCAAATGGTATTGCAAATTGAGTAAGGTTGTAAGGTTTATTATTAGGATATGCAGCAACACCCTGCCCCTCGGTACTAAGTGGTTGTAAAAATATTTTGTTACCTATGCTATCAAATGTGTAAGGGTTATAATGAAATACAGCAACTCCACCAAATACATAAGGCGTAATGCTTTTACCTTCTAGCCTAAAGAAATTATACTCTGCCCCTATATGAAATTCTGTAATGGCAGAATTAAAGCGTAAGTTTCTAAATTCTATACCTTTTCCTTTTGTATTTTTTTCATCAGCAGCTTCAATATTGCCATAAGTAAATGCAGTTCTTAATAAAAATTTATTGCTTAATTCGTACAATACTCCTACACCAAAGGCAGGTTTTGATTGGCTAAAATCAATAGTTTTTCCTTGTAAATCCCCTTGGTAAGTGGCTAATCCACCAAAAGCTGTAAAGTAAAAATTTTGACAATAGCTTATGTAAGGCATTGCCGCCAATAGTAGGAGGGTAGTGTATTTCATGCAATAAATATTTTATGTAGATGTTATCTTTATATAATTTTCAAAAACCGTTCCAATTATTGTTTTAATTTGTTAAAATAATTAACACTTATAGTATTAAATTACAATTATTTTAATTTCAAAAAAATGCGACAACTTTTTACTTTCATTCGCTTTTTTATAAATTATTTTTATGCGCAAACAGTTTACCATTTTTGCAATAGTAGCCCCCATAGTACTTGCTTTAATTAGTTTTTTTTACAACGAGTTTTTTTTGTTGGTATTTGGTTTTGTGGCAATGCTTGTAGTATTTGGTATTGCAGATATGTTGCAAACAAAGCATACTATTATGCGTAATTATCCAATAGTGGGTAGGGCTAGGTATTAGATGGAAGACCTTCGCACAAAACTATACCAATATTTTATTGAAATTTATCGCCGTGTATTTATGAATGATGTGAGAACGTTTGAAGATATTTTTCCTAGCTTAGAATATGGCTGCTTGCAAAAAGGTATTGTGCCTGATAGGTATAAGCAAGATTATGAGAAGGGGAATGGGAAAAATGGTAAAAAATCTTGAAAAATAAAGGTAACTATAATGGGAATTTAATTTTAATAATCTTATCATTATTACGGGTAGCTATGCATATTATTTCTATTTGATGTAACAAAACATAGTAAAATTTAATTTTAAATTACTAAAAATTACAATTGCATTTCTTTTTTAATTTTCCACTTTCCCCTTTTAATATACAAAAACGACAACAAAAAAATTAACGTCCAATAAACAAACTCATTACTCCAAGCCACAGCCAAGGAAATGTAATGCATATTCATAAAGTAAAGTGTATATACTAGGTAAAAACTAATGGCAATAATTTCTATAGCTAAATTTATTTTTGTTTTACCAATACCTGTTACAGCGTTTAGCCACACATTGGCTATGCTCATAAAAATCATACCGAGCGATACAACCCTTATTACTGGTATACCTTCTTGTATAAAATTGGCATCTTGCTTAAATAAATTAAAAAATACTTGAGGGAAAATATTGAGCAGCAAAACAGGGATTGTACAAAAACCTACACTCCATATCATTATTTTTTTTATTGCAGGTATTATATCATCTTCTCTTTTTTGCCCCATTAAATTACTTATCATATTATTGGCAGTACTTGCAAATGCCCATACAAATACGCCAGCAAGCCCAAATACATTTCGCATTACATTGCTTATAGCCTTCGCATTTGCACCTCTGCCCTCTAGCAACAAAAAAAATACCAGCCAAGTGGTAACACTTATTACATACTGCCCCACAAGTGGCAACGATACTTCTAATATTTTTTTGCTAATTATTTTATTGTATGCAAAAGAATGAAAAAGGGAATATTGTTTTTTTAACCCTGTAAAAAATATTACTGCAAAAACCACTATCATGCCAGATAGTTCTGCTATTACTGATGCTACTGCTGCGCCATTAAAACCCATTTTGGGGAAACCAGCATTTCCAAAAATGAGCAAATAATCAAACAATATATTTAAAAGTGCTTCAAAAATAAAACCTATCATTAGGTATTTGCTATTGAGCGATGCTATTAAAAAAGCATTGCCCATTTGAAAAAGGTATAAAAATGGAAGCCCAAAAATTCTTATTTTAAGAAAACTCATTTCTTGTGGATAAGAAGATTGCTCAGCTACTTGTTGCATTATTGAAGGTGCAATTAGCCATGTGAACGCAATACCAACTGCAGCTAATTGCAAGCTTATGCGCATACCTTGCGAAAGTATGGTTTTAAATTTTTCATGATTACCGCTTCCTGCATTATTAGAAAAAACAGATTGCATGGCATTGTTTAATCCATTGCCTACTACTGCAAATATTAAATAGAATACTCCTGTAATGCCCGCATTTCCTAATGCTTCATTACTTACACTGCCCAAAAAAATGCTATTAATAAGCATATTTAATTGAGGAATCATTATAGATAATGTTATAGGAAGTGCAATTGATAGTATTTGTTTGTTTGTTACATCTACTTTTAAATTATTTATTGTTGTACCAGTACTCATAAGTAAGCAAAAATATCTTATTTTGCTGCATTAATTTATATACATTGAAAGTTGCTTTTAAAATAACACCCATTATTACAAATTTTGCTGAAAATTATCTGTTGGCAGAGTTGTGTAATAATGAAATATCATTTCTTATTTATACACAAAATCCGATGACTTTGGTAGGTTTTTATAAATTTGAATTAGATACAAATACTATTGGTATTGATTATGCAGAGGCTATAAAAACAATTATAAATTCAGAAATAGTTTTGCAACAAAATTATGCAACTACAAATATTTTTTATAATTTTTTGTATTCTTCTTTAGTGCCTACCAAATATTTTGTAGATACTGAAAAAGAAAAAGTGCTTACATTAATGTTTGGGATAGATGCTGATACTTTTTGCTTTCAAGAAAACGTAGTTAATAATGATATTAAAAATATTTATAGAATCTCAACAAATATTTACGATACTATTAATAATATTTTATCAAATAATAGTTTTAAGCATTCTACAACTGCACAAATACCGCTTGGTAAATATTTAGTAAATACAATAGAGTGCATTGTATATGGTAACAATATAAAGGTTTTATTATTTAAAGAAGGCAACATACACATTGTACAGTTTTTTGAGTATGTAACCCCAATAGATGTAAGCTATCACTTACTTAATGTGTGTGAAAGATTTACCATTTCACCTAATGATGTACAACTAATATTGAGTGGTATGATAGAAGAGAATTCAAATTTGTATTCTGACATTTATAAATATTTTTTACATATTTCGTTTGCTAGTTTACCAGCAGATATATTAATTACAGAAGATATGAAAGCAATGCCAAACCATTTTTATACTAACCTTACAGCACTTGCACAATGCGTATAATAAGTGGAACACACGGGGGCAGGCGCATACAGCCGCCTACAAATATGCCTCATACAAGGCCTACAACCGATATAGCTAAAGAAGGGTTGTTTAATATTTTGCAAAATCAATTAGATTTTAATACACTAACCTGCCTTGATTTATTTGGTGGTACGGGCTGCATAAGCTACGAACTTGCTAGCAGGGGAGTGCCAGATATAACAATTGTAGAAATGGATAGCAAGATGTACGATTTTATAAAAAAAACTGCTGAGGAATTAAAGCTAGAAAATTTTAAGGTTATAAAAAGTGAAGTATTTAGTTTCATAAATTCTTGTACAAATAAATATGATTTTATTTTTGCTGGTCCTCCATATGCACTTACAACTATTGACGATTTACCTACAAAAATATTTGAAAATAAACTATTAAAACCAGGAGGAAGATTTGTATTGGAACATACACCAAGAAATGATTATAGAAAAAGTGAATACTATGTAAGAGAAAGAAACTATGGTACAACTATTTTTAGTACATTTATATTCCAAATTGATTTTCCTAAAAACAATGAATCAGATTATTTAAATAATGCGATAACACCAGCGTTATAATAGCTTTATTGTAAAATAGATTAAACTTTATTAAATTTTTTTAAAGTAATTATGGCATTATGAAAAAAGATGCAATTAGAATTCTGTACAAACAAAAGCGAAGAAAACTTGCTTCTACAGAAAAAGAAAAGTTAGAAGATTTAATGCTTATACAATTTCAAAAGTTACCCATTTTTGAAAACTTCTCAATTATGTCTTTTGCGCCTATTGAGGTTCAAAATGAATTTGACCCTTATTTGTGTGAAGAGTATTGTTTTTTTAGGAATGAAAATACTACTTTTTCGTACCCAATTGTAAATCCTTATATAGATAATATAGACTCATTTATTGTGGGTGAAGAAACAGAGTTTGAACTAAATAATTATGGCATTGCAGAACCTATTGGTGGAATAAAAATAAACCCAAAAGACATACAAGTTATATTTTTGCCATTGCTAGCTTTTGATGAAAGTGGCTACAGAGTTGGATATGGTATGGGGTATTACGATAAATTTATTAAGTTATGTTCTCCTAATGTAATAAAAGTTGGCTTTAGCTTTTTTGAAGCAGAAATAATTGACGATTTAAATGAACTAGATGAAAAAATGAATTATTGTGTTACACCAACCCAAATTTATGAATTTTAAAAACTTATAAAATTGCTCAAAAGTTTTCGTTATTTGCTTTACCCTTTTTCACTTATCTATGGTAGTGTGATTATGCTGCGCAATTTTTTATTTAATAAAAATATTTTTAAATCTGCTTCATTTAATTTTCCAATAATATGTGTAGGAAATCTTGCTACAGGTGGTACTGGCAAAACACCTATGACGGAATATTTAATTGAATTACTTCAAAAAAAATATGAAGTTGCAACTTTAAGCCGAGGTTATAAAAGAAAAACAAAAGGTTTTGCAATAGCCAATGAGCGAACTACCGCTTTAGAAATTGGTGATGAACCAATGCAGTTTCATCAAAAATATCCTAATATAACAGTTGCAGTAGGTGAGGAGCGAATAGTAGCCATACCACAAATATTGCAAGATAAACCAAATTGTGATGTAATTATTTTAGATGATGGCTTTCAACATAGAACGGTAAAAGCAGGTTTAAATATTGTATTGACTGACTTTAGCAACTTGTATACACGAGATTTATTGCTGCCAGCAGGCGACTTAAGAGATATAAAAAAAAGTATAAGTCGTGCTAATATCATAGTAGTTACAAAGTGTAAAAAAGACTTATCAGTTATTGAACGCCGTTCAATTGAAAAAGAATTTAATTTATTACCCACCCAACAATTATTTTATTCGGAAATATTGTATGCACCGCCAATACATTTGTACACAGGTAATGCTACAAGCATAGATACAAATACTGATGTACTTTTAATAACAGGTATTGCAAGCCCTAAAACCCTAAAAAACTTTATTGCAAAAAATGCCAATAGTTACGATATGCTAAAATATGCAGACCATCATATTTTTAATAGTGGTGATTTAAGAGATATTAAGAAACATTTTGAAAAATTAAATTCTACTAAAAAAATTATTATAACCACAGAAAAAGATGGTGTAAGGCTTAAAAAATTTGAAAGAGAACTTTCAGAAATGCCTATTTATGTTCTCCCTATCAAATTAAGATTTTTGTTTGATGAAAAAATATTTAATAAAAAAGTTTTAGAATTTGTACAATCATTTTAAAATGAATGTTAAGAATATTTTTTTATCATTTTATAAAAGTTTTAAACAATATTATTCAAATGGGTTATAAATCTTTATTAAAACCACATTTATTTAAAAAAAATTGATTGAATATTCTTATTTCAAATATTATTAACTTAAAAAAAATAATTACATTATTAGTTATTTCAACTTTTATAATTTTTTATTTTATACTCCCCCAAAAACTTTTTAAACCACCTACTAGTTATGTTATAGAAGATGCAGTAGGAAATTTACTAAACGCCACCATAGCAGCAGATGGTCAATGGCGTTTTCCATATAATAAAAATGTGCCACAGCGGTTTGTAGATTGTATAACTACTTATGAAGATAAGCGTTTTTTTTATCATGCAGGGGTAGATATAAGTGCTATTGCACGTGCATTAAAAGCTAACATTAATCATAGCAAAACTACACAAGGTGGCAGTACACTTAGTATGCAAGTTATTAGACTGTCTGAGCAAAATGATAGTAGAAGTTTATGGAATAAATTAAAGGAATCTGTACTTGCAATACGGCTAGAATTTTCGTATTCAAAAAAAGAAATTTTAGGCTTGTATGCATCTAATGCTCCATTTGGCAGCAATGTGGTGGGGCTAGATGCTGCTGCTTGGCGTTATTTTGGAAGAGCTCCCGATAAATTAAGTTGGGCTGAAACCGCTATGCTTGCAGTATTACCTAATGCACCCTCACTTGTACATCCCGGAAAGAACAGAACTATACTTTTGCAAAAAAGAAATGCTTTGTTAGATAAATTAGTAGTAGCAAATAAAATTTTAAAGGAAGAATCTGATTTAGCTAAGCAAGAAACTTTACCTGATAGACCTTTGCCATTGCCACAAAATGCACCTCATCTTTTGCAAAGATTTCGCCTAGAAAATAAGAGTGGTTTTACAAAAATAAATACCACTCTTGATGGGGAATTGCAATTAAATGTAAATGATATAGTAATGCGCCATCAACACATACTGAAAAGCAATGGTATAAATAATATGTGTGCTTTAGTGCTTGATGTGGAAACTGGTAATACACTTGCTTATGTAGGAAATATTTTTGAACCCAAAAATAAAAACTTAGAAAGTGATGTAGATGTAATTAATGCTGTACGCAGCCCTGGTAGTGCTTTAAAGCCAATTTTGTATGCAGCTATGCTTAGCGATGGTGGCTTGTTGCCTAATAGTTTGGTGGCAGATATACCTACACAAATAGGAGGATATACTCCACAAAATTTTGATTTGAATTATGATGGTGCTGTGCCTGCGAGTAAAGCACTTAGTAGAAGTTTAAATATACCAGCTGTAAAATTATTGCAGCAATATAAATACCAACGATTTTATGAAACCCTTCAACAGTGCGGTATTACCACATTAAAAAACCCTGCAGACTTTTATGGCTTAAGCCTTATACTAGGCGGCTGTGAAGTAAAAATGTGGGAGCTTGCGGGTGTATACGCATCCCTTGCTCGTACACTTAATCATCAAACAAAAAATAAAGGAATAAACAATTCAAATGATTTTCACCCTCCAAATTATTTTACCACAAAATTAACCAATCAACTTACCAACCAATCTACCAACATCTTAGACCCAACCTCCATTTACTTTACCTTTCAATCTATGCAAGAAGTAATGCGCCCTGGAGAAGAAGGATTGTGGCAACAATTTTCCTCCTCCAAAAAAATAGCATGGAAAACGGGTACTAGCTTTGGATTTAGAGATGCATGGTCTATTGGTGTAACAGCAAAATATGTAGTGGCGGTATGGGCTGGAAACACAACAGGAGAAGGGCGTGCAGGGCTTATAGGTGTACAAACTTCTGCACCTGCCATGTTTGATATTTTTAGATTATTGCCACAAACAGATTGGTTTGCAAAGCCAATATACAATTATGTAAATGTGCCTGTGTGCAAGCAATCTGGTTTTAGAGCAAATATAGATTGTGAAATTATTGATACATCTTTTATGCCGCCAAATGCATTGCGGTCGCCACTTTGCCCTTATCATAAAATTGTGCAGTTAGATGCTACAGGTATGTTTCAAGTAAATGAAAGCTGCGAGGCACCCTCAAATATGCTACACAAAAGTTGGTTTGTATTGCCACCAAGCATGGAATTTTATTACAAACAAAGAAACGCAGATTATAAAGTACTTCCACCCTTTAAACAAGGTTGTATAATAGCAGAAACCATTAAACAAATGGAACTTGTATATCCACAAAATGATGCAAAAATATTTGTGCCAAAGGAAATAGGTGGAGATAAAGGTAAAACTGTTTTTACAGCTGCTCATAGAAATAATGCTGCAAAAATATTTTGGACATTGGATAATACTTTTGCTGGTAGTACAGAGAAATACCACCAAATAGGATTAAGTCCTAGTAAGGGTTTGCATGCAATTACGATTACAGATGAGCAAGGAAACTCAATAACAAGAAAGTTTGAAATATTGGACGATAATAAATAGTGGTTTGTTGATTAGTTTATTAGATTTTATTAAAATTGAAAAGTTTAGTAGTAGTTGTTCTAGCTAATATAAAGGTATAATACGATGGTGAGTTTACAACTGCTTTGCGATAGCTTTAATTTAACAATTATTGAAAAATAATTTTCAATAAAAGTTTATTCTCAATTTTTAAATTGTAAAGTAAATTTGCAATAATATTAATTGTTTAAAAATAATATTGTTAAACAATTATTTAGATACAAAAGCAATTATTTTATAAAACTATTTTACACAAACAAACCGTATGTTGAAATTTATAAATTATAGCATACAAAAAACGATAAATGGAAAATCAGAAATTACTTACGAACTGGCAAAAAAAATCATTGGAGCGAACAAAGCTTTATAAAAAATTTTTGCATAGAGCAGATAAAAAAGCTACGTTAAGAGCCATACCAGCATTGCATGAGGAAGCTTTTGAAAATATTGATTGTTTAACTTGTGCCAATTGTTGCAAAAATTATTCCCCTCGTTTTAAGGCAACAGATGTAAAGCGTATTGCTAAAGTAATGCAAATGAAAGAGGGTGTTTTTATAGAAACATATTTAAAGCTAGATGATGATAATGATTATGTAACTACTTCTAAACCTTGTCCATTTTTAGGAGCAGATAATTTTTGTAGTATTTACGAAGATAGACCTTCAGACTGTGAACGTTTTCCTTATACTGATGAAGATATATTGATAAAAAGGCAAGAAATTACTTTAAAAAATTCTACATTTTGTCCAGCAGTTTATTTTGTTTTAGAAAAATTAATGAAAAGCTAAGAGTATTAAAAATGCAAAGTTAAAATTTCAATGCTGAAAGTTTAAGGCTAAAGCCTTTGGTTTTGTAGGCACATGTAGTTCTTAAATAATCTTTGATAAAAACTTAAAATTCATTTTCAACAAAAAATTAATATTTCTCAAACTCTTTGCATTTATAAATTGTACATGTCAAATTTGGTTTTATAGTATAGTTTTACTTTAAAAAAACCTTTACAGCAAATTACAGTTAGGTTTTTTTAAGCATACAATGTGGAGTAAATAAGCAATAAATATTTACTTTTGTAGTCTAATACAATTTGATGCTTAGTTACACAAAATGCCCTGTTTGCGAAAGCGAACTTATCAATGATTTTATTTCTGCAAAAGATTATACTGTTTCTGGTGAAGTATTTAAAATTGTAATTTGTAATGAGTGTACACATTTGTTTACTCAAAATGTAGCATTGCAAAATGATATAGGAAAATATTATAAATCTGAAAACTACATTTCGCATAGCGATACTCAAGTTGGAATTATAAATAAATTATACCATGCCATTCGTAAGCGTACAGTTGCTAGCAAGAAAAGTTTAATAAATAAAGAAACTAAAAAGCTACATGGAAAAATATTAGATATAGGTTGTGGTACGGGAGCTTTTTTACAAACAATGACTGATGCTGGTTGGCATTGTACTGGTCTTGAACCTGATGATGCAGCAAGAAAAAAGGTATTGGAATTATATAAAATCGAAGCAAGGCCATCGCACGAAATTTTCGATTTACCACATAATTATTATGATGCCATTACTATGTGGCATGTGTTGGAGCATGTACACCAATTGAATGAATACATTGAGCAATTAAAAAATATGCTTAGTGATAATGGTAAAATATTTATAGCAGTACCAAACTATACAAGCTACGATGCACAACATTATGGACAGCATTGGGCTGCTTATGATGTGCCTAGACATTTATACCACTTTAGCCCTAAAAGTATGCATCATTTACTAAAACAGCATGGTTTAAAAATTATAAAAATAAAGCCAATGTGGTATGATAGTTTTTATGTGAGCATGCTAAGTGAGCATTATAAAAATGGCGAAAGTAATTTTGTAAAAGCTTTTTTTATTGGGCTTATTTCTAATGTAAAAACAATGTTTGATAAAGAGAAATGTAGCTCGTTGATTTATGTGATAGAGAAAAAATAAAATATTTTAGGATAATAGTATTGGGCCTAAAATATGCATCCATAAAATATAACCAATTACTTCCCTCACTAAAACAGTGTTAATAAATATTTTTCTTTGCGTAGCGGGTACAAATCTAAGAATAACAATACTACAAATTTTTATACCAATTATGCAAGTAATTATTGGTATAAAAATTGGTGGTAAATTTAATTCCGTTGATAAAATAAATTCATCTCTATTAAAATTCTCTTTTACCTTTTATAAAAAATAGTAGTAAAGGTTTAAAAATATTAAATACCTCTCTCAACCAAAATAGTGATATGAAAATCAAAAACCATTGTACTATTGAAAGCGTTTCTTTTTGTGAAAATTGTTTTCGATAAATTAAGATTAAAAGAAATCCAATAGTACCAGTAATCATTGACTGTAGTGGCCCCCAAAGTCTACTAATAAAATCTTTTTTATTATAAATACCGTTCAAAGTTTTATATCGTTTTCTGAAAGAAAATTCAACTTTATTTTCCTTCATTCTCATATTTTATTATTATTTGGTTTAGTTCATTTGAATTACTGTCATCCCCAAACATTACAGATTGATAATGCAAACATGGCTGCATGCCTAAATGTTTCGCAGCTGCATAATGCCCATATTCGTGTGTTTGTGTGCCTATAATGGTATAGGCAATAAACTTGAGTACTAACGAAAAGAATAGTTTCTATTTCATTCATTGAAAATATAGTTTTTGTATTATAAAAATATTTAAAATAAAAATGGGTTACCAACTTTAAAAAAGCTAACAACCCAAACTCCAAACTATTTGTCTAAACTCCAAAAACCTAAAATCTTGAGTTTTAATAATCAATATTAAGTACTCACTACTAATTTGCTCCATGGCAAGCCTTGTACTTCTTCCCACTTCCACAAGGGCAAGCATCGTTTCTACCAATTTTTGGTTCTACACGAATAGGTTCTTGCTTCACAGCATTTCCACCACTTGGGTCGTAGTAGTCATTTTGGTTAGCTCCATAATCTTCGCCAGCAGCATTTATTTGCTCTTTGTTCATGTTCATTTTGCGCATATCTGTTTTCTCTTCTCTACCTTCTTTTATAGCACCAGCATTTGTTTGCTCCATTGGTATGCCCGCATGGCATAAAAAACTTACAATATCTTTGTTTATTTTGCCATCCATTTTTCTAAACTCTGCAAAAGCCTCTAGTTTGTAAATAACCAAAGGGTCTTTTTGCTCCAAATGCACTGTACTATTTATTCTATGTTTTAGGTCATCCATTTCACGTAAATGGTCTTTCCAGGCATCATCAATGGTAGAAAGTGTAATGCTTCTCTCTAAAGCATTGCCAAGCTCCACCCCATTTGTAGCTAAATATTTATCTAAATTAGCCAATGCTTGTATACCTTTTTTGCCATCTGTAAATGGCACAGCTACATTTTCTATATGGCTTCCTTGTTCTTTTCTTATGTTACTTATAATTGGCATTGTTTGGTCTCCAAGCACCACTTTTTTATTAGTATAATGTGCAATCGCTTCTTCATATAATTTTTCTGCAATAATGTTGGCAGATTGTTTTTCTAATTCTTCTTTAGATATATTGGTATCCATACCAAAATTCATAATAACCCCTAATTTGAAACCTTCGTAATCATTTGCTTCTCTATTATTATGTATTAATCCTTCTGCTACTGAGTAAAAAGCATTGTCTAAATCTAATGCCAATCTTTCTCCAAACAATGCATGGTTTCTTTTACCATAAACCACATTACGCTGTTTATTCATTACATCATCATACTCCAATAATCTTTTACGAGTACCAAAGTTATTTTCTTCTACTTTTTTTTGTGCACGCTCTATACTTTTTGTAATCATGCTATGTTGTATAACCTCTCCTTCTTTGTAGCCCATTCTATCCATTAATCCTGCTATCCTTTCTGAGCCAAACATACGCATCAAATCATCTTCTAATGATACAAAAAATATAGAAGAACCAGGGTCTCCCTGCCTGCCTGCACGCCCACGTAGCTGCCTATCTACACGCCTACTTTCGTGGCGCTCCGTACCTACAATGGCTAGCCCACCAGCTTCTTTTACACCAGCCCCTAGTTTTATATCTGTACCTCTACCAGCCATATTCGTTGCAATAGTTACCGCACCTGCAAGCCCCGCTTCCGCTACCACTTGCGCTTCTTTGCTATGTTGTTTTGCATTTAATACATTATGTGGAATATTTTTTTGGCGCATCATTCTGCTTACCAATTCACTCACATCTACAGAGGTTGTACCCACAAGCGTTGGGCGACCTGCTGCAATATTTTTTTCCACTTCTTCTATTACTGCTTTGTATTTTTCTCTTACTGTTTTGTATACTAAATCTTCTCCATCTTTTCTTACAGCTAATACATTGGTAGGTATAGATACTACATCTAATTTATAAATACTCCAAAGTTCCGCTGCTTCTGTTTCTGCAGTACCCGTCATACCTGCAAGCTTGTGGTACATTCTAAAATAATTTTGCAAGGTTACCGTTGCATATGTTTGTGTAGATGCTTCAATTTTTACACTTTCTTTTGCTTCTAATGCTTGGTGCAATCCATCAGAATAACGACGACCTTCCATAATACGACCCGTTTGCTCATCTACAATTTTCACTTCTTCATCTACCACAATATATTCTTTGTCTTTATCAAACAAAGTATAAGCTTTTAATAATTGTTGTACAGTATGTATACGCTCACTTTTAAGAGAGTATTCCGTCATCAAATTATCTTTGCGTTGTAGTTTTTCTTCAGGTGTTAAATCTGTTTTTTCTATATCTGCAATTTTTGTAGATATATCTGGTAATACAAAAAACTCTGTGTCTTCGCCACCTCTTGTAATTAGGTTCAATCCATTTTCTGTAAGCTCTACTTGGTTGTTTTTTTCATCTATACTAAAATACAATTCCTCATCTACTTTAGGCATTTGCTTTTGTTGGTCAGCCAAATAATAGTTTTCACTTTTTTGAAGTTTTACTCGGTTACCCTCCTCACTTAAAAACTTTATCAATGCACCATTTTTTGGTAATCCTCTAAAAGCACGCATCAATGCCAATCCTCCATCTTTGGGGTCATCATTGCCCTCTCCAATTTTCTTTTTGGCTTCTATTAAAAAGCCGTTTACCACTTTGCGTTGAGTATCTACAAGTTTTTCAATGCGTGGTTTAAGGTCAAAAAACTGTTGTGTATTATCGCTATGGCTTACTGGGCCGCTAATAATTAAAGGGGTACGTGCATCGTCTATCAATACACTATCTACCTCATCTACCATAGCGTAGTGGTGTTTGCGTTGTACCATTTCATCGGGGCTATGTACCATATTATCTCTTAAGTAGTCAAACCCAAATTCGTTATTTGTACCATAAGTAATATCTGCATTGTACGCTTTTCTACGTTCATCACTATTTGGTTGGTGCTTGTCTATACAATCTACACTAAGCCCAAGCCATTCAAATATTGGTCCGTTCCATTCGCTATCTCTTTTTGCTAAATAATCATTTACCGTTACAATATGTACGCCCTCACCTGCAAGTGCATTGAGGTATGCAGGCAAAGTGCTCACAAGGGTTTTACCTTCCCCCGTTGCCATCTCAGCTATTCTACCACTATGCAAAACTGCACCTCCAATTAATTGTACATCGTAATGCACCATGTTCCAAACAACTAATGTACCTGCTGCATTCCAGCTATTTTTATGAATGGCTTTATCGCCTTCTATACTCACATTTTTGTTTTGTGTAGCAAGCGCTTTATCTAAATCTGTTGCAGAAGATGTGATGGTTTCGTTTTCTTTAAAGCGCCTACTTGTTTCTTTTACTACTGCAAAAGCTTCTGGCATTATTTCTTTTAAAATTTCTTCTATTTCCGTATTACGGGCTTTTCTAAGTTCATCTATTTCTTTATAAATAGCATCTCTACCATTTATATCAGCAGTTCCAAGTTGTTCGGCACTATCTTTTTTTTCTTGTATTGTTTTATCTATTGTGCTAAGATGTTCTTTAATACGACTTTTAAATTCATTCGTTTTCGCACGCAATTGATCATTACTAAGGGAAGCATAGCTAGCAAAAAACTGATTGGTTTTTTCCACATCGGGCGAAATTTTCTTTACATCTTTCTCGCTTTTGTTACCACCAAATAATTTAGAAATAAATGAGAGCATAATTATGTTTTAATATATAATGTAAGATTTATTTTAGTCAAATATGATGCAAGTGTTTATTTGTAGCCAAAATGACAGCAATTTCCAATGTGAATTGGGTTGCAAATGTACAAATAAGTTTTTGGGTTATGGTAAGGGATTTTTAGGTAAATTTAGTTTACAATTACTTATTTCATTTATTAATTAGTATAAAATTATAGTTTTATGAAGCAAAATTTAATTTTGAAATATCTTATTTATACAACAAATATTTAATAATAAAAATGAGTGGTTTTAAAAATATTAAACTTTACAGTACAGAAGAAGGAAATGTAAATTTGCAAGTGGTATTTAACAATGATACTTTTTGGCTAACCCAAAAAGAAATGACACAATTGTTTGGGGTAGGGGAAACTGCTTTTAAGTAAGGATTTAAAAAATATTTTGAAAGTAAAGGTAAAATAATAATACTTGAGCCAAAATTAAAAGTAGAAACAGGATTTTCAAAATAGAAATATTACAAGATAAAGATTATGAAAGCGATTTTGAAAAAATGATGAAAGGTTTGAAATATAATTGTATAATTTTTCGAATTTAAAAGTTGGGGGGCATAAGATTCGTAACCAAATTTATAGCACAGCATAGCAAAAAAGTACAGTTTACAAAATAACAAGAAGCTAATGGCGAAGCCGAAGCTCCATCATGTATTTTGGATTGGCAATTAGCTCTAAACCAATCAAGCTTAGAAAAGAAGCGAAGGTTTTGTGTATTGGCTTTTTGTACGGCAAATTATAAAAAAGGTTTATACAAAGCACTTCGAAACTGTGGGTGTTCCACAGTCAGCATTAGTTTTCTTGTATATAAAATTACAATTAATTATTACTCTCTATGATTTTAAAAAAAAATATTGTTTATTTGTTTCATTAATATTTTTTATTCTTTATATAAAAATTTTTATTTACAAAAAAACTAGTTCCATCATATTCGTTAGGGGCAGTAATGGTCTTCCAGTCGGTGCTAGGCGTTATCCATTGCTCTTTTGTATAAATACTATCCAATGAAATTTTAATTGGCATTGTAAAATTTTCAACCACATCTTTCCATTTGTAGGAAATAGTTTTTCCTTCAATTTTATATTCTAACAAAGGCACTTTTATTGTTCTTAAATATTGATTAAAAATACTGCTAAAATTAAATTTTAATTTTTTACTAATGTAATTTTCCACCTCTTTTGTAGAAACAGTTTTATGATAAAAATCTTTATTTAATCCTATAAGCATAGCTCTAAATTTTTCATCATCATTGGTAATTTGTCTAATGATGTGAATCAAATTGCCAGCTTTAAAATACATGTCGCCGCTGCCTTCTTTGTTTACACCGTAAGGGCCTATGATTGGGATATCATTAGCAATGTTGGTTCTTATACCTTGCAAATAATTATTGCCGGCTTCTTTGCCATAATAATAATCTACAAACAATGTTTCACTATAGTCTGTAAAGCCCTCGTGTACCCACATATCTGCAATGTCGTTTGTACAAATGCTATTGGCAAACCACTCATGCCCGCTTTCATGAATAATTATGAAATCCCACTTTAAACCCACTCCCGTGCCTGACCAATCTTTGCCTTCATACCCCATTTGATATCCATTGCCATAAGCAGTAGCACTTTGATGTTCCATACCCAAGTGTGGCGCATCTACAAGCTTGTAGCTGTCTTCATAAAAAGGATATTTACCAAACCAATACTCAAATGCCTTCATCATTTTTGGTGCATCAGTAAAATGTTTTTTTGCTTTTTCAAGGTTATAATCTAACACCCAATAATCCAAATCAAGGTTTCCTTTTAGACCATTATATTTTTCAGAAAAGTTTACATATTTACCAATGTATGGTACAATGCAATAATTATTTATTGGATTTTTTACTGTCCAAGTATACATCGTTTTTGCATTGGCTAATTGTTTTTTTTCTTTTAATCTACCATTGCCAACTGCTACCAAACTATCAGGTACAATTATCCTAAGCGTAGCACCATTATTAGGTTTATCGCTTTGTATATCTTTACAAGGGTACCACACACTTGCACCAAGTCCTTGGCATGCTACCGTTACCCACGGGTTGTTATTTTTATCTTTTTTCCAAACCCAGCCACCATCCCAAGGCGCACGTATAGCGGCTCTTGGCTTACCATGAAAATAAAGACTTAGTATTTGATTAGATGGTTTTATTTTATACATCGCATTCGTATCTCTATACATAAGCCAATAAACATTTCCTTCTCTACGAAACTTATACAAAGTATTTTTACTTTTTACACTATCCAATATCATCGGTTCTTGTAAATCTATTTGCATCATTTTAGCTCCATTATCAAAAAACTCCATATCACACTTTCCAACAATTGTTTTATCTATAATATCAGGTTCTACAGTTATGTCATATTTTAATACATCCCAGTTTTGGCGGTATTTTCCATTAGTTCCTCTCAGCGTATCAGCAAGTGAATACAATGCTATTTTTTTGCCAAGTTGCGCAAAAATATTTTGGTTGCTTGCTAAAATAAACAGCACAAAAAAAGAAAAACGTTTTAATATTTGCATAAATACTTTTTTAAAATACTAATGTAAGATGTTTAAATTAAGGTAGTGTAAAAATTTGATAAAAGGTTTACATTTTTTATTTATTTTTATCTATTCTCTATTTTACATTAATATTTGTTATTTTTAAAAATGCGAAAATTTAACTACTCATATTTTTTATTTTTAAGCAAATTTTCAACTTATTTTATTTGTCTACTTTTTAGTTTTTCATCTTGCAATAACCATGCTCACCCAGATAAAAAAATATTTAGGTACAACGAAGTAAGTGGCATTGCCTCTTTAGACCCTGCTTTTGCTAAAAACCAATCAATAATGTGGGCTATACATCAGCTGTACAATACGCTTATAGAAGTGGATAGCAATATGAAATTGAAACCATCGCTGGCAAAAACTTGGGAGTTTTCGGCTGATAATAAAACAATTGTATTTCATTTGCGTACCGATGTGATTTTTCACGTTGATAATTGTTTTGAAAATGGGAAGGGTAGGAGGCTAAATGCAAATGATGTAGCTTATAGTTTTGCTAGAATTATAAATAAAAACACAGCAAGCCCTGGTGCATGGATTTTTAATAATAGGGTAGATTCTATTTTCCCATTTTTAGCTATCAACGACTCTACTTTTCAGCTAAAATTACAACATCCTTTTCAACCAATTATAGGAATATTAAGCATGCAATATTGCTCCATAGTGCCACAGGAAGCAGTAGAAAAATATGGCAACGATTTTCGTAGACACCCAGTAGGCACAGGCCCATTTGTATATATTGCATGGGAGGAAGGGCAAGCAATGGTTTTAAAAAAGAATGAATACTATTTTGAAAAAGATAGTAGTGGAAAAAAGTTACCAAATCTGGATGGTATTAAAATAAATTTTTACGATAGTAAAGCAACAGAGTTTTTAGAATTTCAACAGGGTAGGTTAGACTTTATAAATGATATTGATGCATCGTTTAAAGATGAGTTACTTACCAAAACAGGTAACTTAAAAGCAGCATGGAAAAGTAAAATAAATCTAAATAAGCATACATATTTAAATATTGAATATTTTGGAATTTTGGCAGATACCAATAATATATTATTAAAAAATTCACCTTTAAAACTTCTAAAAATACGCCAAGCTATCAATTATAGTATAGATAGAAGAAAGATGATGTTATATCTAAGAAACTCAATAGGTACAGCCGCTGAGAGTGGTTTTATACCACAAGGGCTTCCTTCTTTTGATGCAGAAAAGGTGAAAGGCTTTAATTATAATCCTAAAAAAGCAAAACAATTATTGCAAGATGCTGGTTTTGAAAATGGAAATAATTTGCCTGAAATAAAATTACTTACCATTCCCCTCTATTCTAACCTTGCTAGCTATGTAGCAAACGAACTAATGCAAATAGGCATTAATGTAAAAGTAGAAACCATACAAAAAAGTTTGCTGCTAGAGCAAACAAGTAAATCTCAAGCACTTTTTTTTAGAGGAAGTTGGATTGCAGATTACCCAGATGCAGAAAATTACCTAAGTGTATTTTATAGTAAAAATCCTGCACCTCCTAATTATACGAGGTTTAGCAATGAAACTTACGATAAATTATACGAACAAGCATTATCACAACTAAATGATAGTTTACGATACGAACTGTATAGAAATATGGATAAAATTATTATAGAAAATGCACCAATAATCCCTTTTTGGTATGATATGGTTATACACTTAGTTCAAAAAAATATTGAGGGGTTTAAGCCTAATAGTTTAAATATGCTTGAGCTACGGTATGTAAAGAAAAATTAGGCATATATTACCTCAATAACATTATTTGTTGAAAAATACTGCATAATAAAAACTCCCCTTTTACTTGGGGAGTTTTACATTAACAACCATCAACCTATTAAAACTATCTTACAAAATGTTTATATCTTTTGCACCTGCAAAAGCATTTTCTTTTTTAGGTAAATCTATTTTTAAAATACCATTTTCGTAGCGAGCAATAATGTTTTCGGTTTCTATTTTTTCATTAAGTGTAAAGCTTCTTTTAAAAGCTTTAGCAGCAAATTCTTTGCGAATTTGTTTTTCACTTTCTACAACCTTTTCTTCTTTTTGCTCTGTACTCACAGTAAGAATATTGTTGTCAAGCTTAATGTTAAAATCTGTTTTTACATACCCAGGCGCACTTAATTCTACTAAGTATATTTCTTTTTTATCAGTAATATTTACGGGTGGGTAATTAAGCACATCTTCCCTTACTGTTTTACTAATGGCTGATGGAAATTCGTTAAAAAGTTCTTTCATTAATCCATCAAAAGAGCGATAATTGTTGTTCACTTTTACGTAAGACATAATTTTATTTTTTTTATTTTTTTAAATTTTGTTGCATTTTTAGTAGTTCAAATCTTATTCCATATAATATTATAAGCCAAAATGGCAAATTTCTGTTTTATTATATGACACAATGACTCTTTATAATTTATTTTATGTAAAACTTGCATTCTGATATTTGATAATTAGAATGTAATTTTGCAATCTAAATAAATTAATATGTATCCAGCAGAAATAGTAATTCCGATGAAAGAGGAATTAACAGAAAATGGTTTTACCGAAATGCTAACAGCTGCAGATGTAACAGCTACACTTGCAGAAAAAGGTACCACACTTGTTATGATAAATTCAGTGTGTGGTTGTAGTGCAGGTACGGCAAGGCCGGGTGCTTTGATGGCAGTAAATACAGCAGAAATTAAGCCTAACCAAGTGGCTACTAGTTTTGCTGGTTTTGATGTAGAAGCTGTAAGCGAAATACGCAAGCATTTAATGCCTTACCCACCATCATCCCCTGCAATAGCATTGTTTAAAGATGCTGTATTGGTACACATGATAGAGCGTCATAATATAGAAGGTAGAAGCGCACAAATGATAGCAGATAATTTGAAAGCTGCGTTTGAAGAGCATTGTAATTAATAAGAAAGCATTAACACAACAGTATTGAGTATTACGATTTGCTTTTTTAAAACCCAATATTTTATTTCTAATTCTTATAAAGATTAATTTATAACAACCTATTTTATAACTATTGAAATTATTTTTTTGAGGGAATTATCT
>JAYUJS010000508.1:0-2308 GCA_043765095.1 Ferruginibacter sp. | reverse complement strand
GCGATGCATATTTGTGGAGCAAATATAGAGATGAAGATGCATTGCTAGAGCAATTTAAAAAATTCACACAAAAAGAATTAGATGAAAAACGGGGATACTATGGCAAAGTAGGCGAACGTACCGTTATAAAAAATTGTGGCATTATAAAAGATACATGGATAGGTGCCGATGCCTATTTAAAGGGAGCCACCAAAATAAAAAATGTAACCCTCAATAGCGATGCAGCACGCAAAACACAAGTGGGCGAAGGTTGCGAATTGGTAAACGGAATTGTAGGCTATGGCTGTAGAATTTTTTATGGTGTAAAAGCAGTGCGTTTTATTATGGCAGCGCATTCGCAATTAAAATATGGTGCAAGGCTTATCAATTCTTATTTAGGCAATAACTCCACCATCTCCTGTTGTGAGGTATTAAACTCTTTAATATTTCCCAATCACGAGCAGCACCACAACAATTCTTTTTTATGTGCAGCAATGATAATGGGGCAAAGCAATATGGCAGCGGGTGCTACAATAGGAAGTAACCACAATAGCCGTGGTGCAGATGGCGAAATACAAGCAGGGCGTGGCTTTTGGCCTGGGCTTTGTGTGAGCTTAAAACACAATAGTAAGTTTGCATCGTTTACCATTATTGCAAAAGGTACTTTTCCTGCTGAGATGAATATAACAATACCATTTAGTTTGGTCAGTAATGATGTAGCAAAAGATGAGTTGGTAATAATGCCTGCGTATTGGTTTATGTACAACATGTATGCGTTAGAACGCAATGCATGGAAATACTCAGATAGAGACAAGCGCACTGAAAAAATACAATTGCTAACCTACAATTATTTAGCTCCTGATACAACTAATGAAATGTTTGATGCCATAAAATTATTAGAAAAATTATCGGTAAATGAAAATGGTGAAGCAACTACAAATGGTATAGAAAATACCAACAGAAATACAAAAATTATTAAAGTGCCACAGAGCATAAAAATATTTAAAGAAGTAGTGCAGTATTATGGTATGACAACTTTGCTTGAGCATTACCAACAAAATAATTTTGCCAATTTTGACGACTTTAAGGAATCTTTGCCTGCAAGTATTAGCCGTGCAAGTTTTATGAATATTGGTGGGCAGCTAATGAAAACAAGAGTAGTAAATAAAATAAAAATAGATGTAAAAGATAATACAATCAACGGATGGGCTGATATGCACAATCGCTACAAAGCAGAAGGCACTGCATACTCAACAGATTTATTAGAGCATGCATATTGTTCTTTGCTAGAAATATTAAACATCACTACAAAGCAATTCACAGCAGCGTTATTCAATAGTTTATTGCAAAAAACTATAGCCACCAAACAATGGATGACAGAAGGCATTCTCAAATCGAGAGAAAAAGATTATACCAACCCCTACCGCAAAATGGTATATGAAAACAATGAAGAAATGAATAAGGTTATTGGCAAGCTAGAAGAAAATAGTTTTATACAAAGGCAGTTTGAAGGGCTAGTGGAGTTTAAAGGGATGGTGAAGGGGATTCAAAATGATTTTAATTTTTAGGTAACATTATTTTAATGTGATTAACCGAAAGTGAATAACTTTAAGCAATCTATTAACCCAATATTAAATATAAATTGAACCATACTAATTTTGGGCACTATGCCTGATAAAAGATCTCTAGCTTTTCAGGAATACTATGCACACCGAGAAAATAAATTTTGGAAAATTATTGTCGATATATCAAAAAAAGATATTCTTTAAAATTAATCTGAAAAGGTAAATAAAACGAAGGTATTTTTTACAAACGTGTTTGTAATTTTACAACCATTTCATTTTTCCAGCGAGCAAATGTACCAGCTAATATTTGCGCTCGTGCTTGCGTAACCAACCATAAATAAAAAGCTAAATTATGTACGCTAGCTATTGTAAGACCGAGGTACTCCTTACCCTTAAACAAATGTCTCAAATAAGCTTTGGTATAAAAATTACTAGTAGGGCAATCTATACCATCATCAATTACAGAAAAATCATTTTCCCATTTTTTATTATCAATGTTAATTATACCTTTGCTTGTAAACAACATTGCATTTCTTCCATTGCGTGTGGGCATTACACAATCAAACATATCTACGCCTAGTGCAATATTTTCTAAAATGTTCCAAGGCGTGCCTACACCCATTAGGTAGCGTGGTTTATAAGCAGGTAAAATATCGCAACATAAATCTGTAAACTCATACATTTTTTCTGTAGGCTCTCCTACAGAAAGCCCACCAATAGCATTACCTACAGCATTTTTTTCAGTAATAAAATGTGCAGATTCT
>JAYUJS010000507.1:0-2312 GCA_043765095.1 Ferruginibacter sp. | reverse complement strand
AGTAATAAAGGTAAAAAATAACATGCATGTATTGCGCCCCATATTATAAATGTCCAATTTGCTCCATGCCAAAATCCACTTACTAAAAATATTATAAGCGTATTTCTTATACTCATCCATTTTCCTCCTTTGCTCCCTCCTAGCGGTATATATAGATAATCTCTAAACCAAGAAGAAAGTGATATATGCCATCGACGCCAAAACTCTGCTATATCTCTTGAAAAATAGGGAAAAGAAAAATTTTTCAAAAGCTCAATACCAAATAATCTTGCTGCGCCTAATGCTATGTCAGAGTACCCAGAAAAATCACAATAAATTTGGAAAGCAAAAAATACGGCTCCAATAACTAACGTACTTCCATTATAGTTTGTAGCATTGTCAAAAATCAAATTTGAATAAGTGGCACAAGTATCTGCAATTACAATTTTCTTAAATAAACCCCACAATATTTGTCTTAATCCATCTACTGCTTTTGTATAATTAAAAGTTCTTTGTGCTTTAATTTGTGGAAGCAAATGTGTCGCCCTTTCTATTGGTCCTGCTACTAATAATGGAAAAAAACTTACAAATAATGAATAATTAATAAAATTTTTTTCTGCTTTTATTTTATTCTTATAAATATCTATAACATAAGATAAACCATGAAATGTATAAAATGAAATTCCAATAGGAAGGATAATTTTAAGTGTAAAATTATTTACTTTAAACCCTAATGTAAAAAGTGCACTTGCTAAAGATTCTACAAAAAAATTAAAATATTTAAAAACAGCTAAAAAACCTACATTGATTAATAGACTAATACAAAACCATCTTTTTTTTACATTAGCTGTTTTAGCATCTTGCATTTTTAAGCCTGTAAAAAAATCTAATAAAGTAGAAAAAATTAATAAAAATAAAAATCGGTAATCCCAACAAGCATAAAAAAAATAACTGGCACCTAATAATAAAATGTTTTGAAAAATTAACTTTTTATTAGTTAAATACCAATAACAAAAAAATAAAATAGGCAAGAATAAAGCAAAAGAAAGAGAATTAAAAAGCATTTACTAAACTTATTTTTTAAACCAATTATTTCAACCTCTACCCTACACAGTATCCGTAAAACTCCGCTCCACTTTATTAAAAATAACCATACCCAAAAACAAAGCAATAACTATAAAAATACCGCTGTAAAACAGGTGTAATGCATCAAAACTTCCTTTGCCAAATAATGCATATCTAAATGCCTCTACAATAGAAGTAAGTGGGTTAAGATTTACAATCCATGCATACCCTTTTTCTTTAAAAAATGATAAGGGAATAGCTACAGGTGTTATATACATCAGCAATTGTATTAAAAAACCTATCAAAACTGTAAAATCTCTGTACTTTGTAGTGAGTGATGAAATAATAATACCTAAACCGAGCCCCATGCCAGCCATCATTAACACAAGCAGCGGTATTAAAAACCATGTGTAATTAAAATAAAAATACCCATCTTTTACCCCGTACCAAACCATTACTACCAGCAATAATAAAAACTGAATGGCAAACTTTATAATGTTACTTAGTACTGCACTTAGTGGAATTATTAAACGAGGAAAATACACTTTGCCAAATATACCGGCATTGGCTACAAAGGTATTAGATGTGGCATTTAAGCAGGTGGAGAAATAATTCCAAATAGCAATACCACTCATGTAAAATAATATGGGATGTATTTCATCTGTAGAAATTTTTGCTACTACATTAAAGAAAAATAAAAAAACAATGGTAGTAAAAATAGGCTGTATAAAATGCCATAGTGGGCCAAGTATTGTTTGCTTATATGCGGCTACAAAATCTCGTTTTACAAAAAGCAATAATAAATCTCTATACCGCCATACTTCTTTTAGACGTAAATCTAGTAATCTAGATTTAGGTTCTATCACCTCATCCCACTCGCTATCTTCAACTATCTTTTCCATTTATTTAATGATATTTTTTGCCAACAATCTATTTTTATTTATAGAATGAGAGCGGCAAAACTTTTTTAAAATGAAAGACGGATTATAATTTTATTTTTCAAAACAAAAACAGAATCTTTGTGTTATTAATTTTCTATTTATTATTGCCTTTTAAAAACGGTCAATAATTAATAACTCATAACTAACTACTCAACAACTCCTCTAACTTACGTTTATAAGCAGTGTAACCAAAATTTTCTATCAGTAAATTAAAGTCTGGGGTAAACTTATTTTTATTGTCTAAAATCATTTCAATTCCTTCTTGTATTTTAGTAGGATTTTCTGGTGGTATTAATAAACCTAATTTACCTTGCAATAAAGCATCAG
>JAYUJS010000506.1:0-2315 GCA_043765095.1 Ferruginibacter sp. | reverse complement strand
AAAAGTGTAGTTTTTTTCTATAAACAGTATATTTGGTTTATTTAAATAATTTAAAAATTAAACAATTTTAATCCTCTAAATCCTCTAAAGCTCCTTTTAATTCATTGTAACTATGATTGTCTTTTATAACTTTAGCTTCATTCATACCTTTTTTATAAATAATAATTGCTTTAAATTTCTCATTGTTCCTTTCTAATAATTTGCCTAAGTGATAATAAGATCCTACATAAGAAGGTTCTTTTTCTAAAATAGATTCAAATAAATATTTTGCATTTTTATCGTTGTTTTCTTTTATGTACTCTAATGCAAGTGCATGTTGCAAAAAGCTATCTGTTGAATTTGCAATTAATAATTCTTTAAGTTTATCTATTCGTGTCATAAATTTTATATTTATTGTAAATCTATTTAGTTTTTAGTGCCGTATATTTGTGTTTTAGTTGCATAAACAACCTTTAAAAAAATACAAATATGAAAATACTTGTTTGCATTAGTAAAACACCTGATACTACTTCAAAAATAGCCTTCATCGACAACAATACAAAATTTGCTGCTGACGGTGTACAGTTTATTATTAATCCTTACGATGAATGGTATGCATTGGTAAGAGCATTAGAATTGAAAGAAGCAGATGCATCTACCACTTTGCATTTAATAAATGTAGGTGGTGCAGATGCAGAGCCAATTATAAGAAAAGCATTGGCATTGGGTGGTGATGAAGCCATTAGAGTAAATTCAGAAAATGGGGATAGTTTTAATATTGCATCACAAATAGCTTCTATAGCAAAAGCAGGCGAGTACGATTTAATTTTTACAGGTAAGGAAACAATTGATTACAATGGGTCATCAATTGGAGGAATGGTAGCAGAGTTGTTGGATTTACCATATATATCTCATGCCATAAAATTTGATTTAGAAGGTACTACTGCAACAGTAGTAAGAGAAATAGATGGTGGTGAAGAAACAGACAAGGCAAATTTACCTTTGGTAATAAGTTGTCAAAAAGGAATGGCTGAACAGCGGATACCTAATATGAAAGGGATAATGGGAGCAAGAACAAAACCTTTAAATGTAGTAGAACCAGCAGCATTTGATAGCTACACAACCATAGCATCATTTGATTTACCACCTGCAAAAGCAGGTGTAAAATTAGTAAGTGCTGATAATCCTGAAGAATTGGTTCGACTTTTACATGAAGAAGCAAAAGCGTTTTAATTAAATAATAATTATAAATTTAAAGAAATGGTATTAGTATTTATTGACCAACAAGCAGGGCATATAAAAAAAGCATCTTTTGAAGCAGCAAGTTATGGTGCGGAGGTCGCAAAATTATTAGGCACTAATGCAGAAGCAATTTTGCTAGGAAATGTAAGTGATGACTTACCAAGCTTAGGCAACTATGGCATTACTAAAGTGCATACTATAGGGGATGCAAATTTAAATAATTTTGATGCACAAGTATTTACAAAAATAATAGCACAAGCTGCTGAAAATGCAGAAGTGGTTATTTTTTCAAACAATACAACTGGTAAAGCTATTGCACCAAGATTAAGTGTACGTATGAAAGCCGGTCTAGTATCTGGTGCTGCTGCATTACCTAATTTAAGCAGCGGTTTTACTGTAAAGAAAACAGTATTTAGTGGTAAAGCTTACGCTAATATTACTGTCACTACTGCAAAAAAAATAATTGCATTAAACCCAAATTCTTTTAGCATTATACCTATTGGGGGTACTGCTGAAGTTGTACCATTTATAGCTAATTTTGAAACAGCTAAAGTACAAGTAATAAGCCAAGATTTAGTAAAGGGTGAAGTACCACTTGGGGAAGCGGATATAGTAGTGAGTGGTGGGCGTGGATTAAAGGGCCCTGAAAACTGGGGAATGATAACAGACCTTGCAACTTTGCTTGGCGCAGCTACTGCATGTAGCAGACCAGTAGCTGACATACACTGGCGTCCACATCATGAACATGTAGGACAAACTGGTTTAGCCATTGCTCCAAATTTGTATATCGCCGTTGGTATATCAGGTGCTATTCAACACCTTGCTGGTGTTAATAGAAGTAAAACAATAGTAGTTATAAACAAAGACCCTGAAGCACCCTTTTTTAAAGCAGCAGATTATGGAATTGTAGGCGATGCATTTGAAGTAATGCCTAAAATAATTGAAGCGGTGAGGAAGTTGAAGAGTGCGTGATAAGGTTCAAAAGTTGAAAGTTCAAAATTAATTTTTTTGAAAATATAAAATCTATACCCCTAGATAAACATTTTCATAAAGCATATCTAAATTTAAAAAAGCCGTTAACAATTTGTTTTCGG
>JAYUJS010000505.1:0-2316 GCA_043765095.1 Ferruginibacter sp. | reverse complement strand
TTAAGGAATTTAAAATGGGGCAATATAAAGTAGAATTGAACCACAAAAATTGGTCAATAAGAGGATATACTACACAAGAAAACTCTGGCGAATCTTACAACACTACTGCTACAGCAAGGTTATTTAACGAAAGCTGGAAACCATCAGGAACATGGTATGCACAATATGCTTTCAAATATTTAAGTGATAGAATGAGTGGTGTAAACGATTTTGATGCTCAAACTGCTGCAAGAGCTATTGCAGATGTGGGTAGACCAGCAGCAGGAAGTGCAGTATTTAAAAACAATTTAGATTCAATTAGATTAAAATCTATTAAAGATAAAGGTGGCAGATTGGTAGATAGAACTGCGTTATACAATGTAGAAGCTAACTATAATTTATCAAGTATTACAAAAGATTTTGCAGATATTTTAATAGGTGCTAATTATAAAACATTTGTTTTAAACTCTGATAATACTTTGTTTGCTGATTCTACTGGACCTATTAATATTACAGAAGCAGGTGCTTATATACAAGCAACAAGAAAAATTAATGATTATTTAAAATTGACAGCATCTGGTAGATATGATAAAAACCAAAACTTTGATGGTCGTTTTACTCCAAGAGTCACAGCTTTAATAAAAGTAAAAGAAAATAGCAATATTCGTTTATCATACCAAACTGCCTATCGTTTTCCAACCAACCAACAGCAGTGGATAAACCTAGAAGTAGGTTCTACAAGGCTTGTAGGTGGTAATCCCAATTTTGCTACTTATTTAAATACAGCAACCAATCCGCTTTATTTATCGTCTAAATTAGCACCAGTAGGTGGTGGTACAGCAGTAGCGGAAGTTTATAATACCACTACATTGAAACCTGAGTCTTTAAGCTCATTTGAAGTTGGATATAAAAGCTTATTGGCAGAAAATAAATTGCTAATTGATTTGTATGGATATTACGGTCAATACAAAGATTTTTTAAGTAGAATAAATACTTTTCAAACTAATAGTGGGCAAGGCAGCACAAAAGATAGTGTTTTAGTACCAGCAAAAAGAAGAGGTATTTCAGTTCCATTAAACTTATCTGATAAAGTAAAAACTTTTGGTTTTGGGTTTAGTATAGATTACAGATTGCCACAAAACTTTACTGTAAGTGCAAATATTGCATCCGATGAGTTAAAAGATGTGCCAGTAGAATCGCCTGCATATTTTAATGCTCCAAAATACAAAACCAATTTAACTTTTGGTAATAGTGGTTTTGGTCCAAATAAAAGGCTTGCAGCTAATGTAGCTTACAGATGGCAACAAGGATATTTTTACCAAGGAGATTTTGCTAATGGTAATTTGCCAGACGTACATACAGTAGATGCTCAAATAAGTTTAAAATTGCCATCGTCTAAATCTGTAATAAAATTGGGCGCAAATAATATTTTAAATCAATATTATTACAATGCAATAGGTAACTCACAAATTGGTGGATTATACTATATAAGTTTTGGTTATAATGTTTATTAAAATATTCTTAAAAATATTTTAATTTTAAAAATAAAAAATACAAAATGAAAAAATTAAATAATAAATTGAAATTGTATGCTACAGTTGCTATGAGTACTGTGGTTTTGTTATCTGCTTGTAATAAGGGATTAGAAGAATTAGATCCAATAAATACATCTGTTCCACAAAACCCTATAGTAGGAAGTGTTGCACAAGTAATTGCTTCAAACCCTAATGATAGTTTGTTTTATAAATTATTAGTACGATCTACATTGTTGCCTCTTTTAAATGACACAAATAAAAGATTTACCATTTTTGCAGTAGATAATGCAGGAATGAAAATATTTGTAAATGCTGCAACTGGTGGTGCAGTGCCACTTAATGCACCTGATGCTACTTTTGTTGGGTTTATAAATAATTCTTTACCTGTAGCAAGTGCAGTAGGTATTATTCAGTACAATACAATTGGTCAACAATATTTGAGCGGAAGTTGGGCTAATGCAATTCCTAATTTGCCACTGCCTTCGCAAATACAATTAGACCCGATAAACACCCCTTTCCTTAGAATGACGATTTGCCCTTCAATAAACAATGGAATAAATTATGTTAATAATATTCCTGTATTTAATCCTGCTATACAAGCAAGTGCTAGTAATGGGGTAGTACACCATAGTTACACGATAGCTGCGCCTCCAACTAAATTGTTAAAAGATTTAATTAGTACAGATACCGCTTTAGTTTTTTTTAGGGCAGCAGTTGCTAGAGGTGATAGTGGTTCAGTAGGTACCAGTAAGTTAGATTCTTTGCTTGGATTTGGCGTATTAAATATGACAGTACTTGCACC
>JAYUJS010000504.1:0-2320 GCA_043765095.1 Ferruginibacter sp. | reverse complement strand
AATCATTTTTTTCTACACAAGCCTTTTCTTTATCACTAGTGCTGTTTGAGTTTGTTAATGAAACTACGGATACCTTCGTAAGCGTAGGATTTTCGTTTTTATTGGTATTAATATTTTCGATTATTACTTCATTAATTTGATTTGTTATAGCAACTTTCCCTTCTTTACTATCCATATTAAATTGTAATAAAAAAGGAGAATTAAAAAACAAAGCAGTTTTTGCAGCTACAGTATTATAGCTACTTTTTGTAGTAGAAGTATTTTTTAAATTAAAAAAATGAGCTAATCCAAAATATGGGTATTCTTCTAAAATATTTTTTAAAAAAGAACTATTATCCGAATCCTCATCAGACTTATTAAAAACTGTGTTATAAAGTTGCTGTTGCATTGTCTAAATCTAAATTAATTTTTTACCAATTAGAAAAGATTTTATTAAAAATTTCATCTGCCAAATTTTTTATTAACCTTTCAGTTATTTCATTTTCCGCTTCTTGCAACGATTTTGTAGCTGCAAAGTCTTCGTTCCTGCTTACATCTGCTTCAAAGTTTTTTTTATCATCTTTATTATTTTTAAAAATTAAATGAAAGCCCACCGTCAATCTATTAATGCCAGATTCTCCATTGGTAATATTTACTGTTGAAGTAGAATATTGTGAAATATACCCACTAATATCATAATCAGCATCATCATCATTTATCTGAAGAAGCCTTGTAGTATTTATTATTTTTTGTTTTAACTTTTCTGTAAGATTTGGGCTTAACTGTGGATTAATATATTGGGCTTTATTACCCAATTGTTGCACCCTAAAATTTTTAATTTCTATAGGTATAGGTGACACATCTTTAAAAGAATACTTACAGGTTGCATAGTTAAATAAAAATAAACTTAAAATAAATATGATAATAACTTTTTTTTCTCTCAATGTTTAAAACTTAAATGTTCAATAATCAATGTTCAACAATCAATCTAAAATGTTCAAAAGTTTTTTCTATAGTAAAATATTTCAAATTTAAAAGATTTTATACTTTCACCTTGAAACTTTAAAACTTAAAGGTCTTCTATATCATATTCCTTCAATTTTCTATACAAGGTTCTTTCACTTATTCCAAGATTTTTAGAAGCATCTTTTCTTTTTCCTCTATGTTTTTTCAATGCTTTTATAATGAGCTCTTTTTCTTTGTCAATAATACTTAAAGACTCTTCAACATTTTCATGTACTTGTATAACATGTGCACCGTTGGTATTATTATTTCCGTCCTGTTGTAAAATTACTGGTTGTGCATTACTGTTATTGTAGTTTGTATTAACAGTTTGTATTTCTCTAAAATTATTATCGTTTGCAAAGCTTGCAGCAGATGGTACTTGGGTTGGGTTTTGCAAAATATCAAAAAACATTTTTTTCAATTCGTTTACATCCTTCTTCATGTCAAAAAAGAGTTTGTATAAAATTTCTCTTTCATTAGCAAATTCCGATTGTGAATTTTCTTGATTTGGATTATTGGCCAATACAGGTAAACGTGGGTTATTATTGTTTGGTAAAAATCCTCTCAGTTGTGCCCCTGTTACATTTTTATCTTTACTTAGCACCGAAATTTGTTCTGCTAAGTTTTTCAACTCACGCACATTTCCAGGAAACCCATAATTGGAAATAATATGCTTAGCATTATCATCTAATTGTACAGAACCAGTTTTGTATTTATCTGCAAAGTCTGCAGTAAATTTTCTAAAAAGTAAAATGATATCTTCTTGTCTATCTCTTAGTGCTGGCACTCTTATTGGCACTGTATTTAATCTATAATATAAATCTTCTCTAAAACGACCTCTACTTGTGTATTCTAGCAACTCCTTATTGGTAGCAGCTATTACTCTAACATCTGTTTTTTGTACTTTGCTACTTCCTACACGTATATATTCGCCTGCCTCCAACACTCGTAGCAGCCTTGCTTGTGTACCCAATGGCATTTCACCAATTTCATCTAAAAAAATAGTACCGCCATTTACGGTTTCAAAATAACCTTTACGGCTATCTACAGCACCTGTAAACGAACCTTTTTCATGCCCAAATAATTCCGAGTCAATCGTACCTTCTGGTATAGCACCACAGTTTACCGCTATAAATGGGTTGTGCTTGCGTGAGCTTAATGCATGTATAATATGTGCGAAAACTTCTTTACCTACGCCACTTTCACCATTTATAAGCACACTCAAATCTGTATTAGATACTTGGCTTGCTACATTAAGTGCATGGTTAAGTGCAGGAGAATTTCCTATTATTCCAAATCTGTTTTTTATTGCTTGTAAGTCCATTTTAATTTTTTT
>JAYUJS010000503.1:0-2321 GCA_043765095.1 Ferruginibacter sp. | reverse complement strand
GACTTGTAGAAACTTTTTCTCCTTCTATATTTAAAAACTCATTTGCAGGCACATTATCAGGCAATACAAATCCACCATGCGCTTTTAGCATTGCAGGAAAAATAATACAGTGAAAAACGATGTTGTCTTTTCCAATAAAATGAACCAACTTGGTATCTTCTTTGCACCAATAATCTGCCCAGTTAGGCGTTAATTCTTTGGTGGCACTTATATAACCGATGGGTGCGTCAAACCAAACATATAAAACTTTTCCTTCTGCTCCTTCTACTGGCACTTTTATTCCCCAATTGCTATCACGGGTCATGGCTCTAGGTTGTAAGCCATTATCTAACCAGCTTTTGCATTGCCCATACACATTATTCTTCCATTCTTTGTGGCCTTCTATCAACCACTCTTTTAACCAAGGCTCATAATTTTGTAATGGAAAATACCAGTGTTTTGTTTTCTTCTTTATTGGTGTGGCATCACTCAAAGCACTTCTAGGATTTATCAATTGCTCCGGCGATAAATCGCTACCACATTTTTCGCATTGGTCGCCATAAGCATTTGTATTGGCACATACAGGGCATGTACCAACAATATATCTATCTGCTAAAAATGTTTTAGTAGTTTCATCATAATATTGTTCCGTTTCTTTTTCTTCAAACAAACCATCATCATATAATTTTTTGAAAAATGCGGAAGCGGTTTCATGATGCACTTTATTGGAAGTACGAGAATAAATATCAAACGATATTCCTATTTGCGCCATGCTTTCTTTTATGATTGCATGGTATCTATCCACCACATCTTGCGGTGTAATTCCTTCTTTTAAGGCACGAATTGTAATAGGAACGCCATGTTCGTCGCTGCCGCCAACAAATTTTACATCTCTATTTTGTGCACGTAAGTAACGTACATATATATCTGCAGGTAAATAACAGCCCGCCAAGTGGCCTATGTGCACAGGTCCATTTGCGTAAGGTAAAGCAGCAGTAATTAAGTATCTTTTTGGGTCAATCATTTTTTCTCTTTAAATCAATTCATTTTTGTTACACAAAAATTATGTAGCCGTACAAAGGCAGCAATTTTCAACTTTAGTGGCGTCGCACATTTCAGCTTCATCTATCAATTTGGCTTTTATTATGCATTTGTATAAAACTTTTTTTAAATTTTATAAATACTTTTAAAAAACAAATGCTACAATGCAAAAATATCGAAACTCAACCCAATACCGAAATTTGCCTAAAATCAATTTTATTTTTACAATATAATATTACATTTACAACATGCAACGAAAGAAATTTATATCTTCTGCTCTATTAGCATTAACATCACTAAAAGCAATGTCAGCAGGCATTCAAGGCATAAATAAGGATGATGTTAATGCTAAAATTCCCCCGTACTTAAAAAAAGGCGATACCATTGGTATAACTAGTGCTGCAGGCTTTATTACGTTGGTAGATTGTAACGATGCCATAAATATGATACAATCTTGGGGTTTTGTTATAAAAATTGGCGATACAATCGGCAAAAAATATTTAACCTTTGGCGGCACCGATGAGGAGCGCATGGCAGATTTACAACAAATGCTAGATGATGACAATATAAAAGCCATTATGATTGCCAGAGGTGGCTATGGTTTGGTTCGTATTATAGATAAACTCAATTTTACAAAATTTATAAAAAAACCAAAATGGATTATTGGCTTTAGCGATGTAACCGTTTTGCATAGTCACATCAATAAAAATTTTGGTATTGCCACTTTACATTCAAAAATGTGTAACAGTTTTGTAGCACTAGCCATTGCAGAACCCATACAATTAGAAACATTAGATAGCATTAGAAAATGTTTACTAGCTGAAAAAATTACTTATACTATTCCAATAAACCCGAGCAATAAACTAGGTAAAGCAAAAGGTATTTTAGTAGGCGGCAATTTAAAAACTCTGGAAAGCCTTGCTGCATCAGCAAGTGATATTGTTACAAAAAATAAAATATTGTTTGTAGAAGATACTGGCGAATATTTATACAGTATTGATAGAATGTTTTACAACCTCAAAAGAACTGGTAAGCTAGCAAACCTTGCAGGGCTTGTAGTTGGGGGTTTTAAAATAAAAAAAGATGATGTAGGATCAGAGTTTGGTAAAACATTAGAAGAAATAGTTTTAGAAAAGATTTCTGAATATAATTATCCCGTTTGTTTTGATTTTCCGGTGGGACACCAGAAAAATAATTTTGCTTTGAAGTGTGGAGTGAATCATTTTTTAACAATTGAAAATAGTAATATAATTTTCAAAGAATTATAAGTATTTTGTATATTTGAATAAATAAAATATTAT
>JAYUJS010000502.1:0-2323 GCA_043765095.1 Ferruginibacter sp. | reverse complement strand
TTACAAATATAGGCTTGGTATAACATGTTTAACTGGTGGTATAGTTTATGACACTGTTCAAGTAACTGTGAATAACACAGCTGATTTTTATATGTATGCTGACAAAGCATGGAGTACAATTTGTAGTAATGTGCAAGATTCTATAAAGCTTGTAGCAAGACCATTAAAAGCAAATGAAGGGTTACTAATTGACGGAAGAGCAATTGACCTAACAGCTACTAATGCATGTACACAACTTGGCTTAGGAGTAGCTCGTTTTTTTGGTCCTACAGCAGATTCAATTAGATTTACTATAAAAAACAATAATTTTAATGTCTGCAATTCTAATTTAAGTCCTTATTTTTCATTTAATATCTTTAACAACACTAATGGAAATACTTTTGCTGGTTCTGATGAACCAATTATAAACAACATTCCTGAGAGAATGGGCAACCTAATACCATTTGCAAGTAAAATAGCGTTTAGAAATACCGATACAGCAACTTGTATAAATCAAAATTCTATTTTTGATGTAAATAATATTTGTGTAAAAGGAGTAAGTGGAATTACACCAACAAGTATAACTAGATTAACAGGGTCTGGTTTATTAAATTACAGTTTAACGAGATATTCAATAAATAACAATTGGGATACAGTAACCAACAATACTTTACATAGCTTTGAGTTAACTTTTCCTGGAAATTCGTGTTATGCATCATTTAAAGATACTATAAAATTGTTTTTTAAATCTGCTAAGCCAACTACAAACGGCATTACTTTTTCAAGTAATACTACTTTTTGCTTACCCGCTTCCTCTTATCCACTTGCAACAATTAAAATACCTTTTATAACTGGTGGTACAATTCCTTCAAAATATAAACTATTTACAAAAGCTTTCAATGGATATGGTTTTACTGTTGTAAACCCATACAGAACTGATACTATTGAATTAGTTGGTAACATTACAAGTAGTAATTGGGATATTTTAACAACCTTTACAGACACAACTACAGGATGCAACTTAAATTACTCTACTTCTTTTAATCTTAAAATACAAAGGTCATTACCAATACTTAGAGATACTACAATATGTTCAAATAATGTCGTAAATCAAGTGGAAATACCTTATCCGTTTATTTATAGCAGTGAATATGCTGGAGAATTAGTTGGAAACAATAATGGTAGTACAAGTGCTTATGTATCTATAACTTATAACAGAATTTTTGTAAATAATTTATTAGTTGGTGAATATGATGTAAGAATTTTTAAAAATCCAAATAATAGTAATGCATGTACTGACGGTCGTTCGGATACATTTCATATAAGTATTTTATCTGGCGGTAGACCATCTAACGCAGGTACTGACCAATCTTTATTGTGTAATGTTAATACAACCAACCTTGCTGGGTCAGCACCAACTTCTACAGGCGGTGTAGCAGGTTTTTGGAAATTTTTACCAGCCATATCTTCCAATGCAGGTGCGCCAATAGTAATTTCAGATTCTACCAATAGAAGTACAGGTATTTCTGGGCTAATAAATTTATCTACCTATTATTTTAGTTGGAATGTAACTAATGGTAATACAGGTAATTATTGTAACCTACAGCCCGATACGGTGAGGGTTATTTTTTCAGGCATAGCACCCTCAAATAACCAAGCAGCACAAATAGATTCACTTGGTTTGCTGCCGCTCAATGCTACTTATTCTCTTACATCTAATGCAGTAACACCTACCTTTAATGTACAATGGAATAAGCTTAGTGGCCCAGCTGGTGCGGTAATTGTGAGCCCAAATAGCCAAAATACCAATGTAACTGGGCTTACAAAAGCAAGCTACTCATTTGAATTAGTAGTAAACAATGCTTGTGGTACATTTAAAGATACCGTAAACTTGGTATTTGCCCCACATATATGGGCAGGAATAACAAGTACAGATTGGAATACAGCAAGTAATTGGAATGTAAAAAATGTACCTATAAATATAGATAGTGCACTAGTGCCAGCGGGTACATTATTTTCTGCAATTACTACAAATGCACATTCTTTAAAAGAACTTACTTTAAATACTGGTGCTACAATTACCCTCAATGGAAACCTAAGTCTTAATGGTAATAGCATTATAAATGGAACTATTTTAGGGCCTGCAACCTGTATTTTTAATGGTACTAACCCACAATCAGTAATAGGCGACGGTACTATAGACAAAGCAACAATAAATAGTGGTAGTAATGTAATTGTGAACACAGGTAGTAATATAAAAATAAGGTAACTATATTTTTTATCAATTTACTAAGAGCCTGCTTTTAAATAGCGGGCTCTTAACGTATTAGTAAAGTAGTAAAAA
>JAYUJS010000501.1:0-2323 GCA_043765095.1 Ferruginibacter sp. | reverse complement strand
AAAACCCATTAATAAAAAAAATTACACAATTCACAAATTATCTATATTACTCCTTTTTTTATTTTTTAAATTTTTAAAAAATGAAGGTGTAAGCCCAGTTATTTTTTTAAACTGATGTGATAGATGTGCAACACTACTGTAATGAAGTTTATTAGCAATCTCGGTAAGGTTAAGTTCGTCGTAGGTAATAAGTTCTTTTACTTTTTCTATTTTATGTATAATTATAAAATGCTCAATAGTACTAGCTTGTATTTCAGAAAATAAATTAGAAAGATAGGTATAATCGTACTGTAATTTTTCAGCCAAATAATCAGAAAAATTTGTTTTAGGCAATTCATCTGCATAATGAATCATTTCTATTATAACATTTTTAATTTTTTCTATAAGCATGGCTCTCTTATCATCCATTAATTCTAAACCAGCGGCAAACAATGAATTTTTTAGTACCTCTCTTTGTATATCAGTAATATTTTCCATTATGGTTACCTCACCTAAATTAATATTGGTAAAGTGTAAGTTAATTTTTTGTAACTCTATTTTCACCAGCATTTTACAGCGAATGCTAACCATATTTTTTATGTAGAGTTTCATTTATATTTAACTTGCTTGTGTAATAAAAAATTGAAAAGGATATTAGCAAGAAAAAATTTTATGAAAGGGGCATAAAATTTAAACTAGAAATTATTCAATCTTCATAACCACTTTTTATTACTGTAGATATCATTTTAAATTGTTGCTTAGCATGAAATAAATGCGATGCATTAGCAGGAATAATTATGCCTTCGCCCAATGATAAATGATGTACTTTATTATTTATTGTTATATCTGCCATGCCATCTATTATTTGAATATAATTATCATAAGGCGAAGATTTTTCTGCCAACTCCTCACCTGCATCAAAAGAAGATGCAGTAACATTACCAGTTAATTTTTTTATAATCGTTTTGCTTAAAACCGCATTGGGTATATATTCTACAATTTTTACAATAATGTGTGCCTTTTCTTTTTCTAGCTCTATAGCTTCCATGTTTGCTTATTTTTTAAAAACAATTTTCTAATCTTATGAACTTACTTTATAAAATATTATATTAATATTTTAATTATTTGATTATCAAATAATTTACACACCTACCCACATCTAATTGGTATAGAATTGTCTGGTAAAGATAACAACCATTAAATAATTTGCAGTTTTATATTTTTATCTTTTCGGTATGTAATCCCACAAAGCGAAACTGAATTAGGATTAATCATATTATTGATGGCACCAACCATAAATTTTTACTCAATTACAAAACCTTCCTTTTTCATTTTTTTGAAAACAACATCTGCTATTTCAGCTGTCATCTGTTCTACTCCATCAGGGTTTACAGATTCTGTAAGTGCACTCCATATTATTTTATTTTCTTTTAAGGAATATACATTTGTTTCCACATTAAAAGTTTTAGTAGTATTATATTGTCCTGGTGTGCTGTAATACTGCCAACTTCTGCGATAGTACTCACCAAAACTTTGGTAATAAGTAGGAAATGAATTGTATCTACCAGGCGTGTATGTTACTTCTTTATCTACATCTATCAATCTCAATATTATTGCTCCATCAAAACCATCACCTCTTATTTTATTTATAATACCGTCTTCGTCTAACTTATTAAAATTAGCATCAGAATAATTGTAAGATGTTACAGCTTTTCCATTTAAGTAATTAAGCATTTGGTCTTCTGCTTTTCTTCTGCTAGTTTCGTTTTTTAGCAATGCAACTACCAATACTTTTTTTAAATTATTTATATTAACTTCTTTGTTAGGTTCTCTCCAGCTACTTGTAATTTGAGTAGAACTACTGCATGATGTGCTAAGCATAATTATTAATAAGCAAATTGTTATTATTATATTTTTCATTTTTTTAATTTTTAATTTGAAAAAAGCACAAAATATATTAAATGTATTTTATTATTAATCAACAATACAATGTTAATTTTAGTATATAAATTTTGTGAAGAGCTTTTATTTTTATTTTATTAATTTAATATTTTGGGTATGCAAAATTTTTGTTGCAAAAATTTCTAAATTTCTATATTCGATGTAGGTAATATCCAATCATTTAAAAACTTTTCATTTTTTTTCTTGTCTTTGTGCCCTTGCCATAGCAAGTGTATGTATGGCTGCATCCTTCGCCGATGCTGGGTTTTGACCTGTAATAATACTTCCATCTACTACTACATGACTTAAAAAATTTGATACTTTTTCGTACAATGCACCAGCAACAATAAGTTTTGTTTCTAGTAAAAATGGAGGCTTTTCATTTAGTTCAATACTTGCTTCT
>JAYUJS010000500.1:0-6204 GCA_043765095.1 Ferruginibacter sp. | reverse complement strand
AGAGGGTAGAGGCATTGGTCTTATAAATAAATTAAAAGCATATAAACTACAAGAGCAAGGCAGAGATACAGTGGAAGCTAATTTGGAGTTAGGGTTTGATAGCGACCAGCGAGACTATGGTGTAGGTGCACAGATATTACGAGCATTAGGCGTTACTAAAATAAAACTAATGAGCAATAACCCTCGTAAGCGTGCAGGCTTATCAGGGTATGGGTTAGAAATTGTGGAAACAGTACCCATAGAAATAAAACCAAACGAACACAACGAAAAATATTTGTTTACGAAAAGAGATAAAATGGGGCATGATATTTTGAATGGAATGAAGATTTAAGGTTAAAAGGTCTAAGGTTCAAAGTTCATTATTCATTATTCAAAGTTTAAGGTTGATGGTTAGAAGTTTATTTATAGCTGCATTTTGAGTATTGCTAACTGCAAGCTGCTCACTGCAAGCTGCCTACTGTTAAATGTCCATTGTTTATTGTAAACTAATTGCTACCCACTTTTTTACCAAATATCTTTAAACTATAAAAAGTATCATCCATTATTGCAATATCTTTTAAGCAAGCCCACTCTTCAAAACCAGCTTGAGTAAATAATTTTATACTTGGCTCATTGTGTGCAAAAATATAACCTAATATAGTGTGCAGTTGTAATGATGCTGCTTCATTAATACAATATTGCAAAATCTTTTTTCCATAGCCTTGCCCACGCATAGCTTCATGTATGTATATACTTACCTCTGCGGTGCCGTTGTATGCAGGTCGGCCATAAAAGCTTTGAAAGCTTGCCCAACCTATACTTTTATTATTATGATCTTCTATTATCCAAAGCGGGCGTGTAGTATCGTTGTGTTCATAAAACCATTTTTCTTTGCTATTTGTGGTTACTTTTTCCGTATCGGCTGTTACCATGCGGCTTGCAACAGTGCTATTATATATATCTACTATTAAGGGTAGGTCAGTAATAAGGGCTTTTGTAAAATGCATATCTATTTTTTTGGAAAGATAATACAATAGCCTACATTTTTTATATTTTAACATAGCTACTAAAAAAATTTATTTACTTTTGAATTGTGAAAAGATTTATAGTTTTTATTGTATTGCTTGCTTATGGCTTTAGCTCCATTGGTGCAACGGTGCATTACCACTATTGTATGAATGAATTTGAGGGATGGAGCCTATTGCAAAATAAAGACAGCAAATGTGGCAAATGTGGCATGAAAGAAGATGTTAGTAAGAAAAGCTGCTGTAAAGATGAACAAAAAGAATTTAAACTAAAAACCGACCACCAAAAGGGAAATGTAGAAGATTATGTAAAAGTATTTTTTACACCAATATTATTATCACAATTATTAAATTATACAATTGCTATACCAAATGTAACAAAATTATGTTACTGCAATTATCATCCTCCGCCAGATATAGGTACACAAAACCTGCAAGTTTTGTATTGTACTTTTTTAATTTGAGTTATAAATTTCTTTCTATTGCCGACACATAAAGTGCTTCGGCTGTTAGTGCGTTTTTGCAAATTGCAAATATTAAAAAGTCCAAAAAAAGAATATTGTTAGGGTGAGTTTGTCGAACCCATTGCATTAAATGAGACTCGTATTCGACAAGCTCAGGCTGGCAACTTTTATATATCGAACTAACATTTCCTTAATAATTAAAAATAAAAAATATGAAATTATTATTATCAATGATTGCAATAATCTTGCTATTTACTACAACTACATTTGCACAAATAAAAAATAGTAAAACAGATACAATAAAAGTATATGGTAATTGTGAAATGTGTAAAACAAAAATTGAAAAAGCTGGTACACAAAAAAATATATCAAAAACAGTATGGAGTGAAGAAACCGCTATGGCTACTATAACTTACGATGCTTCTAAAACCAATACAGAAGCAATTTTAAAAAAGATTGCATTGGTTGGTTATGATAGTGAAAGTTTTTTAGCACCTAATGCAGTTTACGCAAAATTGCCTGGCTGCTGCAAATACGAAAGAAAAGCAAAACCTACCACAGCAGTAACTACTTCAAAAGTAGAAATTAAAGACGAGCATGCAGGACACAACCACGGAGCTACTCAAACAAAATCGGCAGAAGTAAAACCTGTAGATCAAAAGCAAGTAATTTACGATAACTATTTTGCACTAAAAGATGCATTGGTAAAAACAGATGCAGTTACTGCTACTGCAAAAGCAGCTGTATTATTGGCTTCGTTGAATTCAGTAGACATGGGCAAAATGAAAATAGAAGAACATACAGCGTTTATGAAAGTAGAGAAAGTATTGAAGGCTGATGCAACTATCATTAGCACCAATAAAGATGTAACTGCACAAAGAGCTGCATTTAGTAATTTATCTAACAACGTTATTGCATTTATAAAAGTTACAAAAGCAAATGAAACAGTTTACTTGCAACATTGCCAAATGGCAAATGATGGTAAAGGTGCGGATTGGTTGAGTAAAGAAAGTGCTATAAAAAATCCATACTATGGCAATATGATGTTACTTGTGGTAAAACATTAGAAATAATTAAATAAAAATAAAATTGCATAGCCATTATTTTAATGGCTATGTTTTTAAAATCTTTAAAATGAAAAAAATAATTTTTCCTGTTGTATTTTTAATAGTTGGATTAATAACTAATGCACAACAAATAAAAAAAGTAGAAATAATGGCTACAGGTCTTACTTGCTCTATGTGTAGCAATGCCATTAACAAGCAATTGAAAACAATTGTAGAAGTAGAAAAGGTAGATATTGATTTGAATAAAAATTTATTTGTTATTACATTAAACGCAGACAATAAATTGACGCCAAAATCTTTTAAAGATAAAGTAGAAAAGGCAGGTTTCTTTATTGGCTCAATGGTGCTAACTGTAAATTTTGCCATTCAACATGTAGAAGACAATAAGCAAATAGATAACTATATTTTTATAGACACGAAGACACAAACTTTGAATGGATTGGCTAAAGTAAAAGTATTAGACAAGGGTTATGTTACAGCAAAAGAATATAAAAAGCTAGCTAAAATATTTGTAAAATATCAAACTTATGCCAAAGGCGTTGAAGGAATTTTTCACCTAAAAGCCATTTGATAATGAAAAAAATTATTGTCTTTATTTTACTAGGCTTTTCACTGCATAGTAATGCACAAGAGCTTTTTGTAATGACAGAGCCTGCAAGCAATATGCCAGCTGGCGCTATTGGCATAAGAGTAATGAATAGTTTTATGTATGAAAAGGATGGTACATTAAACTATCACATAATGCCCGAAATAATGTGGGGACCTTCTGCTAAGTGGATGTTTCATTTGCAAGGTTTTTTAAGTAACAGAACTACTGGAGGCTTAATAACAGAGGGTAGTAGTGTATATGCAAAATATCGTATTGTTAGTAGAGATGATTTACACACTCATTTTCGAGTAGCTGCTTATGGGCGCTATAGCCTAAATAATGCGGACATACATCAAGAAGAATTAGAAACTATGGGGCACAACACAGGATACGAAGCTGGTTTAGTGGCTACAAAATTGGTGAATAAAGTTGCTATAAGTTCATCAATAAGTTTTGAAAAAGTATTCGATAATTTTGATGGTAATAAATTTCCTTTAAGCCAAAGTAACAATGCTACTAACTATACATTATCTGTAGGAAAATTAATATATCCTAAAACATATACTAGTTTAAAACAAACTAACATAAACCTGATGTGTGAATTTTTGGGGCAAACCTTGAATAGAAATGGGAAATCTTATTTAGACATAGTTCCTTCTTTGCAATTTATAATTCGTAGCCAAGCAAGAATAGACGTAGCTTTCCGTAAAGAGTTGTACAGCTCTATGTATCGCACAGCACCAAATGGATTTATGATAAAATTTGAATACATTTTTTTTAATGTAACCAAATGAAAAAATATCTTTCATATTAAAATGGGTTTTTAAAAAATATTTGTAAAAAATGTTGCCAGTAGTTTTTTAAGGAATATACATTTCATACAATTTGTAATGGTATAATATAAAAAGTACAAATGATTTGTCTTCTAATTTTCTTATGTACATAATAAATGCAATCTTCAAATCTGTGAATGATGTAATCCTTACCTATGATTGTTTATTAATTTTGTTTGCCTAGAAAATATCTTTCCTTTCTTGTGAAAATTACTTCATAAGAAATAATGGCATTAAAAAAATTTCTGCTTTATATTTCTGTTTACTTTGGCCTGTATTTTTTATAAATTTTTGCTCTTTTCAAAGGGAAGGAGTGTCCCCCAAATATTAAACTGACCCCAAAATGTATTTGCAAAAACCAGCAATTGTAGATGATATAAAGTATACAGATTTGTATACATATTTTTCACCCAAGTTAGATTCTATTACTTACTGGTTTAATAAAAAAAATATAAAACTATATAGGGAGAAGCTTTATTAAAACAATGGCATACAAAGTAAATGGGAATGCGGATAGTGGCGTAGAAATGGTAAAAACATTTTGTGAAACAATAAATATACATAAAAATGAACTCAATTTTTTTAATGGCTCAGGATTATCGCCACAAAATTGAGTAACCACCCACGCTCAGTTAGAAATTTTAAAAATATGCAGCTTCAAAAAATTGGTACAAATATTTTATACAATCACTACCTATTTATAATGGAAATACTATGAAGAGTGGAAGTATAACCAATGTAAAAAGTTTTTGCGATTACCATACAGTAAAGGACGGTAGCAGATATCTGTTATATTTTAATATTATTTGGTTATTAAATGTTATAAAATAAGTACATACTTACCAATTAAACCGTAATTTTACATTACGAAAATTATCGTATTATGATAAATCAAACAAAAAAGCCAACTGAAAGTGAGTTAGAAATTTTAGCTGTGCTATGGTCAAAAATTACAGCTACCGTTAGAGAAGTACATGAAGAGTTGACTAAATCAAAAGACGCAGGCTATACTACTACATTAAAACTAATGCAAATAATGCATGAAAAAGGGCTAGTAATAAGAAATACAGACAATAAAACACACATATATACAGCAGCAATTGAGAAAGAAAAAACTCAATTACTTATGGTAAATAAAATGATAAAAAACTTATTTGCTGGCTCCCCAGTAGACATGGTTTTGCAAGCACTAGGTGGGACTAAAACTACAAAAGAAGAACTTTATAAAATAGAAGAACTGATAGCAACTTTAAAAGCAAAAAAGTAAATTGAAGTGTATGGGCTTTTTTTATTCTTTTACAGAAACTTTGATGCATAGCTTTTGGCAAGCAGCCCTGCTTGTTATTATGTATGCTGGTATTACAGCAGCAGCAATTAATATGCACCCGTTACAAAAAAGGAATGTACTTTACAATTTATTGGTTTTACAAATACTGGTTAGTTGTTGTACTTTTTATATTTATTTTTTTGAAAATAATAATAGTATTTCTTTTTTTAAAATACCCAGTTTTAATTGGCTTACTCAATTTTCTGGTTTAATTTTTTATAGTTATTTTACTTTTATACTTTTTAAAGTTTCCATTTTATGTATACAATTTAATTTATTTAAAAAGCAATACAAATCTGCACTTATTAATTGCAACCCAGATATTAAAATATTTACTAAGCTTAAAGTTTTCCAACTTGGTATAAAAAGACAAGTAACAGTTTGGTACAGCAAAAATGTGCAAGTGCCTATTACATTTGGGTTTTTAAAACCCATAATACTATTACCTTTTAGCCTTTTAAATAATATAAGTATGGAGGAAACAGAAATACTAATATTGCATGAACTAGCTCATATAAAAAGTAAAGATTATTTACTTAACTGGTTATTGGTAATCGTGGAAACTATTTATTTCTTTAACCCTTTTATTAAATTACTTATAGAAAAACTTAAAATTGAAAGAGAAAAAAATTGTGATTTACAAGTAATTAATTTTAACTACAATGAAATATTGTATGCACAAGTGTTATTAAAAATTGCAAAAAATGGATATATAATAAAAAACTTTCAAATGGGTGCTGTATCAAAGTCTTCTCAGCTTTTGCAGCGAATATTGTTTTTTAGTAATGATAAAAATATGTTGTTTAAAAAATACCCCACGGCATTTTTAGGATTAATAATATTTCCTTTATTTTTTTTTACTGTATTATTTTTAATGCCACAGCATAAAAAAAATATTACTAATAATATTTTTATAATTG
>JAYUJS010000499.1:0-2328 GCA_043765095.1 Ferruginibacter sp. | reverse complement strand
TAGCTTCCGCCATATCTGGTATATCAGCTGCTTTATACATTCCTTCGTCTAATTTTTTCTTAGCTTCTTCAAAAGCATTTAAAGTAATATCTACTTCTTCAAAACTATGAGATGCAGTTGGGATAAGCCTAAATATTATATCTCCTTTTGGTATTACTGGGTACACTACTATGCTACAAAAAATACCATAATTCTCCCTTAAGTCCATTACCATTTGCGTAGCTTCTGGTACATCGCCTTTCATGTAGATAGGTGTAACAGGGCTGTTAGTGCTGCCAATATCAAAACCTCTTTCTTTTAAGCCAGTTTGTAAACGCTTTACATTTGCCCATAATTTTTCTCTCAACTCTGGCATTTCTACTGTCATCTTCATACGAGTAAGCATACCTTCTACAATCAATAGCGGTAAGCTTTTTGCAAATATTTGAGAGCGGGTATTGTAGCGTAAATATTTTAATACGGCTTTGCTACCACTTATAAAAGCACCTATGCTACCCATGCTTTTTACAAATGTGCTAAAGTATAAATCAACATCTTTTTGTACGCCCTGTGCCTCATCTGCACCCGCACCTGTAGGCCCCATATAGCCAAAACCATGTGCGTCATCTATTAAAAGTCTGAAACCATATTTTTCTTTTAATGCAACGATTTCTTTTAAAATACCTTGCTCACCATCCATGCCAAAAACACCCTCTGTGATAACTAATATACCACCACCATTTTTCTCAGCTATTTTTTGCGCACGTACCAGTTGCTTTTCGCAATCTTCAATGTTATTGTGTTTAAATGCATAAGTCTGCCCTATATGTAGGCGTATACCATCCATAATACATGCGTGTGCTTCAGCATCATATACAATCACATCTCTACGGTTTACGAGTGCATCTATACAACTCATTATACCCTGGTAGCCAAAGTTGAGTAGCATAGTATCTTCTCTGCTTACAAATTTGCTTATTACTTTCTCCAATTCTTCGTGCTTTGCAGTATTGCCACTCATCATACGTGCACCCATTGGGTTGCCCATGCCATAGGTAGCGGCTGCTTCGGCATCTATTTTACGTACAGCTGGGTGGTTTACAAGGCCTAAATAATTGTTTAAACTCCACACAATTACTTCTTTTCCACGAAAATTCATACGTGGGCCAAGCTCACCTTCTAGCTTTGGAAAAGCAAAGTATCCATGCGCTCTATCCATGTGTTGTCCAATTGGGCCACCATCTTTTACTAATTTCTCAAAAACATCTATCATAAACGGTTCAATTTTGTGCCGCAAAAGTACTTAATTATTTAATAATATTGGCTAGATATTACTTTTGTAAATATTTAAAATTGTAGAATAGTTTTAAAAAAAGTTAGTAAACCTTAATAAAAACATAATCGCAGTTATTATAAGGTTGGAGTGCCCTCTTTTATATTATCTTGATTTGTAAATTCCATAATTCCTTCCCTATAATCTTTTGCTTCTTTTTTCATAATAAAAAAAGTTGTAGCAACAATTAACGACATTAAAAAAAGCGACGCTGCTGTGCCTTTAATGTATTGTGCGTTTAGTTTTTTGTGGAAATATAAAAATAGGCCTACAGCTACAATGATTAAAGCAATGCTTGTGTAAAAAATTATATTTGCATTTAGCATAAAAGAATCTACTCTTACCAATTCTCGTATTTTTAAATTTTCTGGGTGAAGGTCGTAATCGTAAACCAATATTTTTCTTAACCTATCTGCATTATTAAAATTGGTATAGGTAATAGTAAAAAGTAACATAGCAGCACTAAATAGTGGAATAGAAAAACCTTTGAAAAAATGTTTTTTTACGCCAAGGTATAAAGCCATGCCTACAATAATAGATACCCCAGCAAGCATCAATAAAAAAAGATGCCCTTGTTTAAAATGCAGAAAATAATTTTCAATAGTTTCTTTGGTAAACATATTGTTGGTTTTTTATTGGGCAATCGCATTTGCAATTTCTTTTCCTAAAGGAGAAACAGATGCTTCAAAAAAATGGGTAAGATTTCCCTTTTCGTCTATTAAATATTTACAAAAATTCCAAGAGGGCGCATTGGTATTCCAGCCATTCTTTTCTTTTTGAGTAAGCCAATTAAATACATTGTTCTGCTTTTCCTTTTTTAGCACTACTGCTTTTTGCATAAGCGGAAAAGTTACACCAAAATTAATTTTACAAAATTCTGCAATGCCTTTATCATCTGCTTTTTCTTGTTCTCCAAAATCATTTGCAGGAAAAGCTATAATTTCTATTTTATCTTTTAATGTGCCATACAATTTTTCTAAATCATCGTACTGCGGTGTGTACCCACAGTCAGATGC
>JAYUJS010000498.1:0-2332 GCA_043765095.1 Ferruginibacter sp. | reverse complement strand
AAATGTTTGAATATTAAAAGAATAAATAAAATAAAAAAATGCAAAAGAAAATAGCGTTGGTTACGGGTGGTTACTCTGGTGAGTCAGTTATTTCTTATAAAAGTGCTGCTACTATACAAAATAATTTAGATACCGCTAAATGGGATTGTTATTTAATAGATATTCACCCAGATGGATGGTTTTATATGGCTACTAATGGCGAAAAAACACAAGTAAATAAAAATGATTTTTCTATAAATGTTGATGGTGCTAAAATAAATTTTGATGCAGTATTAGTAGGTTTGCATGGTACACCGGGCGAAGATGGAAAACTGCAAGGCTATTTTGATTGCTTAAAAATACCTTACACATCTTGCAATGCGGCTACTTCTGCTCTTACTTTTAATAAACGGTATTCCGTTGCTGTTGCTGCGTTTGCGGGTATCAATGTAGCTAAGTCTGTACATCTTTTTAAAAATGATGGCGTAACTACCAATAATATTTTAGCACATATAAGCTTACCAGTATTTGTAAAACCAAATAATGGTGGTAGTAGCATAGGTATGAGCAAAGTAAACAAAGTGGAAGATTTAGAAAAGGCTTTGAATAAAGCTTTTAAAGAAGATGAACAAGTATTGGTAGAAGAATTTATACAAGGTCGAGAGTTTACCATTGGTGTTTTTAAAACAAAAGGAAACATTACCACCTTACCAATGACAGAGGTAACAACTAAAAACGATTTTTTTGATTTTGAAGCAAAATATGAAGGTAAAAGTGAAGAGACAACTCCTGCTAATATATCAGAAGAGAAAGCGGAGAAAATAAGAGCCGTAGCAAAAAAAATATACCAAGTATTTAATTGTAATGGCGTAGTAAGGATAGATTTTATTTATAACGAATTAAAAGATGAACCTTACATGCTTGAAATAAATACTGTACCAGGGCAGAGCGCTGCAAGTATTGTACCACAACAAGTAATAGCTGCTGGTAGTAATTTAAGAGAATTTTATAGTTTATTGCTAGAAGAATGTTTAAGTTGATACTTATATTGCACTTATTTATATTAAAAATAAAATAGTTTATTGTGTTTAAATTTTTAACCCACAGGCATTTTTTAATAAACTTGCTTGTAATGATTTGCCTTATTGCATTGCTCATTTGGGGCTTTTTGCTAACACTTGGTATGATTACTAAACATGGGGATTACCTAACAGTACCCAATGTTTTAAAAAAATCTACTGCAGAATCTATTAAACTGTTAGAGAGTAAAGGATTTACAGTGCAAGTACAAGATTCAGTATACTCAGATACTGCAAAATTGGGTACAGTTTTAAAACAATTTCCTGAGGGAAGTAGTATGGTAAAAGTAAATAGACTTGTTATGCTTACTGTAAACCGAGTTACACTGCCAATGGTAGATATGCCAGCACTTATTAGTAAGTCTAAAGAATATGCTATTGAATTATTAGAGCGAGGCCATCTGAAGCTTGGTGATACTATTTTTAAACCAAGCTATATGATGGGTGCTGTTATTGAACAACAAATAAATGGTGTGGCAGTTTTAGCAGCATCAAAAATTCCTTGGGGAAGTAAAGTTGATTTAGTAATTGGGTCTGGGTTATCTAATGAACAATTTATGGTGCCTTCTTTGCTTGGACTTACTATAATAGAAGCGAAGGCTGTATTAGAAGAAAAAGGGTTGCAATTGGCATCTGTAATACTAGATGCTGGTACTACAGATACTGCAAATGCTTTTGTATACAAACAAAACCCCCCTACAGTTACTGAAGATAAAACCCCCGTATATATTAGGGCTGGACAAGTGATGGACTTGTGGGGTAATAAAGTAATGATATCACCTATAGATACTGTAACAATGGTACAAGAGCCAGATACAGATATTAAAAACACAAATGAAGTAGCAAAAAAGAAGCAAAAAGGTAAAATAAAGACAACAGATAGAAAAGATGAATAATATTTCAGTATCAGAATTAAAAGAAAGATTACTAAATGCAGAAATCATAAATCTGTTAGACGTACGTGAACAAGATGAACGTGCAGAATTTAACATTGGAGGCACTTTTATACCGCTTGGGCAAATAATGGCAATGCAGGTGGATGAACTTGAAGACATAAAAAAAGAAGAAATAATATGCTACTGTAGAAGTGGTAAGCGCAGTATGCAAGCTACTTTAATGCTTGAAACAATGGGCTTTACTAATGTAGTAAACTTGGATGGTGGTATGATGGCATGGCAGGCAAACTTATAATAATTTTAAAATTTAATAAGTATGTTTCACTTTTGTGAATTTAGTTTAGTATAATCTTTAAAAAAATGTAACAGCCTGAGGTT
>JAYUJS010000497.1:0-2334 GCA_043765095.1 Ferruginibacter sp. | reverse complement strand
GTGATACTCCTTTACATACTGGCGCAAACTATGGTTGCCCTGCTGCTGGTATTAAAAGCTCATGCACAGGCACTCCTGTAATGATGACGATGAACTATATGGATTATACAGATGACCTTTGTATGTATATGTTTAGTGCCGGGCAAAAAACACGTATGAACGCAACATTTGCTGTTGGTGGACCAAGAAATACTTTTGCACAACCGTAATAAGTATTATAAAATTATAAAAGCGGAAGGTGAAAACTTTCCGCTTTTTTTGTTTTAAAATAGCTACAAAAAACTGAGATTTGATTTATTCTATCAAAAGGAAAAAAATTTATAAGTTATTTGAACGACCACTTACAAATGCAGCATCGCACTATTTTAGAACTTCATATATTTGTAATAACATATATCTAAAGGCTTGTATTATTTGAATTATTATAGAAATTGTTAGTCCCATAAACAGTATAATGAGACTAACAATTTCTTTAGATATATTTTAACCAAAACTGACCCATCATTTTGAAACTACTGCCCTACTTTATCTTTTTTATTTGCATTTTACCATTAACATCTAATGGGCAAAATACCAATCTGATTGATAGTTTACAACTAAAATTAAAAGTTGCTATAATTGATAGCAATAAAGTAAAAACTTTACTAGAAATTGGTATTGCGCATCAACCAAAAGATTCTACAAAAGCAATAAAGTATTTTGCTGAGGCAAATAAACTAGCACTTAAATTAAATTTTATTAATGGAGAAATTTTATCTAACATAAACCTAGGTGTTTTATACTATGACTATAATAAATTTGAACGCTCTATATATTATTATAAGCAAGCAGAAATTTTAGAAAAAAAACATGCTAAAGAAGCTTCATTAACAAAGTTGTATAGCAACATGGGAAATACATATTCTGACTGGGGAAAATCAGATGAAGCAATTAAATATTATTTCGAATCAATTGATATTGCAATAAAGTATAATGATAAAAAATCGGCTGGAATAACATACAGTAATCTTGGAAATACTTATATAGGGCTTGGTAATTACGTACAAGCTATTCAATTTATTTTAAAAGGGATTGCAATACGAGAGGCTATTAATGATGAAAAGGGTATTGCATTTATGAACTCAAATTTGGCGGTTTTGTATAAAGAATTGGAAAAATATGATGAATCTATTTTATATGCAAATAATGCCCTAAAGTATTATAATAAAATGGGGCTAAAGGTAGAAGCAGGCAGGGTTTATGTAAACATGGGATTAATAGCCAAAAGGCAAAAAAATTATGAAAAAGCACTCAATTATTTTGATGAGGCGATGCGTAGGTTTAAAGGCACAAATTATACAAAAGGTATAGCGGCTGTGTATAACAATAAGGGCTTAGTTTTACGTTATTTGCAAAGGGATGATGAAGCTTTCCAAAATTTCAAAGAAGGTCTAACACTATCAAATACTATAAACGACAAAGCTGGCAAAGCAACTGCACTTGTAAACATTGCTGAAGTACAAATAGATAAAAAAGATTTTATAGCTGCTGAGCAATCTTTGGTAACTGCACTAGAAATTTCTAAAGATTTAAAAACAATAAGCAGAGAAAAAGATGTAACCGAAGCACTTACCAATTTATATTTAAGAAAGGAAGATTATAAAAAGGCTTTTGATTACAAAGAAGCTACTACGGTTTTAAAAGACTCAATTTTAAAATTAGATAAAGTAAAAGTAATAGAAGAAACAAAAACAAAATATGAAACAGAAAAAAAACAACTAGAAATTTTTGTACTTACAAAATCTGATTCTATAAAATCGCTAAAAATTGATAATCAACAAATATCTATTATAGATAATCTCCTTAAAATTTCTAACCAAAAACTTGATTTGTCTAAAGCTGATTTAATATTAAAAGAAAATGATTTATTACTAAAAGAAAATGATTTACAGCTTAAAGAGGATGAGTATGTCATAAAAACGAAAGAAGAAATAATTTTGCAAAATAAATTAGATGTACAAAGGAAAGAACAGAAAATTTTACTGCTAAGCAAAAAAAAAGAAATAAAAGATTTAGCATTAACGAAGAAAAATAATACTATAATAGGCTTATCAATTTTAGCTATACTTTCTACCTTCATATTTTATTTACTTTACAATAGATATAAAATTAAACAAGCTGGAATTTTACAAGCAGCCATCATAAAACAGCAAGACATAAGCACCAAAGGCATAATAGAGGCTGAGGAAAGAGAACGCAAAAGAATAGCCAGTGACCTACACGATGGCGTAGGACAATTAATGACAGCAGCTTGGCTTAATATGCAAGCTATGAACGAAAATGCAAAAAATGCAG
>JAYUJS010000496.1:0-2335 GCA_043765095.1 Ferruginibacter sp. | reverse complement strand
ATGGGTATGATGATATAGATTATTTATTGGGTATGAAAAATGAGATTGAAGAATTTGAATTGAATCGATTGTAGGAACTCGCCTGCGGCGAGTACTTTAAAGAATTAGCGGTAGGCGAATTCCTACAAAAAATAAAATAACAATGCGAAAAAATATAACAGTAATAGAAGGAGATGGAATTGGGCCAGAGGTTGTAGCACAATCCATAAAAGTATTGGATGCCATTGCCAATCGTTTTAATCACAGTTTTGATTATAAATTTGTTTTGATGGGTGCAGTTGCTATTGATAAAACTGGCAACCCTTTACCACAACCAACAGTGGATGCATGCATGGCTTCGGATGCGATTTTGTTTGGAGCAATTGGTCACCCAAAATACGACAATGACCCAAGCGCAAAAGTAAGGCCTGAACATGGGTTACTCGGGTTGAGAAAGGCATTGGAATTGTATGCAAACATTAGACCCGTTAAAGCTTATACTGCATTGCAACATTTAAGTCCATTAAAAACCGAAAATATTGAAGGGGTAGATTTAGTGATTTATAGAGAACTAACGGGTGGTATTTATTTTGGAAAAAAAGAAATAAATGAAGCTAATACAATAGCCATTGATGAATGCAAATACAGCAAAGAAGAAATAGAACGGATAACACATTTATCTTTTAAAGCTGCGCAAACAAGACGAAAAAAAGTGACATTAGTAGACAAAGCAAATGTATTAGAAACATCAAGACTGTGGAGATTAATTGTAAAAAATATTGCATTGGATTATGCAGATGTAGAATTGGATTTTTTATTTGTGGATAATGCAGCCATGCAAATAATATTAAACCCACAACAATTTGATGTAATACTAACTGAGAATATGTTTGGCGATATAATTAGTGATGAAGCAAGTGTAATAAGTGGCTCGTTGGGCATGTTGCCTTCTGCATCGTTAGGAAATAAATATGCATTGTTTGAACCCATACATGGCTCTTACCCACAAGCGGCGGGTAAAGATATTGCAAACCCTATTGGTTCTATTTTATCTGCTGCTATGTTGCTAGATTATTTTAAAATGTTTGAAGAGGCAGCATTAATAATAGAAGCAACGAATTGGGCAATCACAAATGGGTATGTTACTAAAGATATTGATGAGAAAAATTTTTATTTTACATCTACCATTGGCGATATAATAAGCGAGTATATAAATAATGCAGAACATGGTAGTGTGAATATTGATAATATTTTATTGAGAAAATCTACAGTAATCTAATTGTATATAAAAGATGAAATATGATATGAAGTTGAAATGTGCGACGCCAATGAAGTTCAATCACAGCGATTAAGCTAGTAAACAAATAAATATAAAAATATCACAGTAAAAGTAAGAGTAAGTATCAATAAATAATTGAAAGTTAGAGTAAACATTATTTATAAAAAGATTAAAAATTTGCCCCAAATAATAGTTGGGTCTTACATTATATAACAAAACAATAAACGATTATGTATTTTAACGAAGACACTATTCTTTATTTTAACAATGAGTTTGTAAAAGCAACAGAAGCTAAAACAGGGTTATTTGACCAATCACTTCATTATGGATATGCGGTGTTTGAAGGCATAAGAAGTTATGCAACAGAAAACGGTACTAAAATTTTTAAACCTGTAGATCATTTTGAAAGATTAAAATTTTCTTGCGATAGCGTGGGCATTCCACTTGTATATAGTACGCAGCAAATGATAGATATTTCTTACGAAGTGTTGGCAAAAAATAATTTGGAAGATGCTTATTTGCGCCCATTAGTATTTTGCCCACCGAATATGAGTTTACAAAAAGCATCGTCTTCATTTTTAATGATAACTGCATGGAGCTGGGGTGCATACTTGGGCGATAAATTGATAAGAGTAATGACATCTTCTTTTCAAAGGCCAAACCCGAAAGGTTTTAAAATTCATGCAAAAATTAGTGGGCATTATGTAAATTCTATTATGGCTTGCCAAGAAGCAAAAGACAATGGTTTTGATGAAGCACTCTTGCTAGACATAAATGGAAATGCGGCTGAAGGACCTGGTGCAAATTTATTTATAGAAAAAGATGGGAAATTATTTACACCAGTTTCAAGTTATATTTTGCCCGGTATTACTAGAGCAACGGTGATAGAAATATGTGTAGCACTTGGTATTGTAGTAGAAGAAAAAACGTTTACTGTAGAAGAAATAAAAAATGCTGATAGTGCTTTTTATTGTGGTACTGCTGCAGAAATTATCGGCTGGCAATCTATAGATGATTATGTTTTTCCGAAAGCTTGGGATGAATCGATTGGAAAAATTATTCAAGCAGCGTATAAGT
>JAYUJS010000495.1:0-6234 GCA_043765095.1 Ferruginibacter sp. | reverse complement strand
AAAATTTAATTAGCAGTTTTTTCATGTACTATTATTAATTTAAAAAAGTGATTTATCTGCAAAAATTGTATTTATACCAGTATCAGCATACACAAAATAACCTTGCATTTCCATAAAGGAAATAATAGATTTATTTTTAATTTTTTTGTGTGTGGTAGTAAAGTTTACCGTTTCAACACAAATAGCTATTGCACGATGTTTGTTAAAGTCTATTGTTTTTAATATTTCCAAATCTAATCCTTCTACATCAATAGAAATCAAATCAGGAGCTTTAAAAGGGAAATATTCTAATAGTATTTTATTTATAGGGGTTACAGGTATTTTTTTTATTTCTCCAATTTTTATATGAGTAGAATTTTGCACATTTTCAGCTTCTGCCTTTGAAAAAGTACTTAATCCTTTCTCTGAATCTGAGTCATCAAAAATATAAAAATCGAGTTCTCCATCTTTTCCATCAGGCGATATTCCTATATTAAGGCAAACATCATTCGGTCTATACTTTTTTATTTTAGAAATTAATGATGGATTCGGTTCCACACAAACACCTCTGCTTCCTTCTACATAAAAATAATAAGTGTTGTTTATATCAATTGGATTGTTTGTACCAATTTCAAGATAGGTTATTCGATTTATTCCCATTGACCTAAAAAGAAATTTTAATACTCTGTCCTCACCAGCCTGCGCATAACTTAAATACTCTTTATAATTTTTTGCCTTGCCAATAAAAAAAAATACTTTTAAAAATTGGCTTATTTTTTTTAGTTTACCCATTATAATTTTTACTTTTCAAATATTTCAACCTTAAGTACAGGAAAACAAACTCTGTCCCTTTATCCAATGCTTCTTTTTCTCTTACCACAAATTCGTCTTTAAAATACTTTTATTTTTTAAATATTTCAATCTTCGGCACCGGAAAAATAAACCCAGTTCCTTTATCCAATGCTTCTTTTTCTCTTACCACAAATTCATCTTTAAAATGCCATGGCAGTACCAAATAATAATCGGGGTTCATAGCACGGCTTTCAGCTTCGCTAATAATGGGTATGTTTGTACCTAAAGTAAATGCACCATATTTATCTTCGTTACGTTCGGCAGCATATTCTACTAAGGTATGGTCTATATTACACCATTGCAAAATGGTATTACCTTTTGTAGATGCACCATACACATGCACTTTTTTACCTTCGTTTTTAAACTTTACAAGTAGGTCGTACAATTCATTTTTAAGTACATCTATTCTTTGTTGAAATTCAATGTAAGGCTTATCGGTATCCAATTCCAAATCAAACTCTTTATGCCTTGTTTCGTTAATTAATGCATAGTTTTCTTTGGTATCGTACTTACTATTTTCTTTGTGTGTTGCATAGCACCTTATACTTCCACCATTTATTTCATTAAACGAAATTTTAAATGTTTTCATACCACCAAGTGCCAATATTTTTTCTAAAACGGCTAGGCTATAAAACTCTAAATGTTCGTGGCAAATAGTATCGTAACTATCTAGCTCTAGCATGCGAGGCATATAACTCATTTCAAAAACCCACACACCTGTAGACGATAAAAAACGTTTTATTCCTTGTACAAATTCCACAGGGTTTTCTAAATCGTAAAACATAGCAATAGATGTAATTACATCAAGCTTTTTCCCTTCTAACACTTTAAATAATTCTTCTGATGGAAAAATATCTTGTACAACGGTGGCATCTTTTACCTCTTGCGCTACATCGCTTGGGTCGCAACCATATTTTACAAAATTAGTTGGATAGTAGCCCAATAATGTGCCATCATTACAACCTATATCCAACACGTTAGGAAATTTTGTATCGCCAACTGTATTTACAACACTGTTTACAATATCTTTTAAATGGTTGCGCATGGTATCGTTTGTACCACTTCTATACCAATAAGCCGCATACAAAATTTCTGGTGGTACAGAGTGTTCCATTTGCAATAAGCCACAGGCATTTTCATCAGCTTCTGGGTTACAACGCACAAGCGTACAATCTATTTTACGTAAGCTTGGCATTTCTTTACCAGGCTTTATAAAACTGCCTTGCAAATATTGTGATCCAAGATCTATTACTTTTTTTAGAGAAGTAGAACCGCATACACGGCATGTATTTCTTTTACGAATGTGCATTTATTTTTATTTTTTTTCACGCAAGGGTATTAAAGGCGCAAAGGGTTTTATATTATTTATTTTGTTGTATTAGTGCAGTAAATTGTTCATTTATAGCATCAATACATTTATTACGTTCCAAATTTAGCAATGCTAGTTGTTTTACCACAATATCTTTTTCATTTACAGCCACTTTCTCAAATTCATATACTTTTTCTTGCTCATGCCAAAGCTTACAATTTACATTTGCCAATTGGTAAAAAATTTCTCCAATATTGCCATTTACTTCTGCTACTGCATTGCCATCTTTTTTATAAACTTTATTTGCAGCAAAAATCATACGCTCGGGTAATATTTTACCCTCTATAGCATCTAATACATATTCATTAATTTCTTGTTGCAATTGCAAAGATTGTGATTCAAGGCTTTGCAATTTATTTTCATCTTCTGCATGAAATTGTTTTAATTTTACGATGGTAAGCTTATCGCAAAGCATGCCCAATGTTTCTGCCATTAAATTTATGATTTTTGGATTGTAGCAAAAATAGTAATTGGTAATGACAATATACTATTGCAAAAATTAATTACAAATTTATTTTACACTAGTAATTTTAGTAAAAATAAAAATGGTTGCCAAAAGCAACCATTTTTATTTTTATTGATAAACTATTGTGAGTTTTGGTCTTTTTGATACATCAGGATGTGTACTTGAGGCAAAATTTCGAAGGTTTGCATTTGGTAAATTTTCATTTTGCAATGCAATGATAAATCCATTATTTCCTTGAGTAAGCATTAAATTAACTATTGGTTTTACATCTATTTCTACTGCTAAGCTTGGCAATGTAGTTTGTGGCACTACAATTATAGTTGAAGAATCTAAGGTAGGTTGTTGTGCCCAGCTAGTTGTTGAATTAAATGGTTGGCGAAGCCGCATAACTGTAAAAGCATTATTTGCACCTCCATTTGCACTGCCAGATTGTATTACTGTAGTGGGAGTAGGATTGGAGTATAAATTTAATTTGGCAGAAATTATTGTGGCTGTGCTTAGAATTGTACCAAATTCAAATTTTAAAGCACCTCTAGCAAGTTGAAAAGGATTTCCTGCTTGTGAAGAATAAGCTAACAATTCATTGCTTTGAAAACTAGCATTAACTCCATTAAAAAGAGCAAAATTTCTTTCATTATTATTACCACTTATTTGAAGCAAAAGTGTTTGTGGTGCTGTAGGGTCAGGTTTTACAGTAATAGTGGCAGTATCTACTCCTATAAAACCTGCACTATCTATTACCGATAATCTAAAAATATAAATTCCTTCTTTTGTCAAGCTATCTATTATAGTAATTTTTGCTCCAGGGCTTTGTATTATAGGCACATTGGGGCCAGATACAAAACTCCACATGTAGCTAGACACCAAACCATTTTGTGAGCTACCCGTACCCGAAAGTGTGGCTGTATTTACTGGCAATTGAATAATGAGTGATGTTCCAGCATTTGCCGTTGGTACTGCATGCGATACTACATTTATTAACTCAGCGGCTTCGTTTTGGCAGCTTGAAAGCATAAACAAACTAGCTAAACTTATGATTGGTATAATTAATTTCATAGTTATTTTATTATTACTTATTTTAAAGATACTTCGTGTACAAAATTTGCTGCCTTTGTAAAAAATTATTTTTGATTTTTGCTAATAAATTTACGAAAGGTAAAATTATCTTGGTTAATGTTTGTATAAATATAATAATCTTAGCAGTAAATATACTTATTTAGAAATAGCATCCTTATCTTTAAAAATTATCTATAAAATTATATGGCTACAATAAGAAAGCAAAGTATAAAAGGAACAATATGGGTATATACAGGCTTTGCTATTGGTGCATTAATCACTTATTTATTTACAAATAAACTTTGGTTTAAAACAGAAGAGTACGGCCTCACGAGGTCTTTGCTAGATATAGGTATTTTATTGTATTCCTTTTCTTCTATCGGCACTACATTTTATTTATATAAATTTTTTCCATATTATAAAGACAATTTAGCTAATAAAGACAATGATTTATTAGGGCAAGCATTAAAAATTTCAGCTATTGGGTTTACATTTACTATTCTTATACTTTATTTAATAGAACCTATTATTGTTAGAAAATTTGGTACAAACGCTTCATTATTGGTTGAGTATTTTTACATGATAATACCAATTGGTTTCTTTTATTTAATTTATAATTTATTAGAGGCATATTCTTATGGTTTTTCAAAGGGGGTAACTACCAATTTTTTAAAAGAAACCGCCTTACGATTTTATACTCTTTTCTTAATAGTTTTAAAAGTTTTTAATGTAATAAATTTAAAAACATTCATTATACTTTTCGGGTTTCAAAATTTAGTTATAATAATTTTATTAGCCTATATACTTCACAAAGAAGGTAGTTTGTGGATTAACTTTAAAACAAGTAGGGTTACAAAAAAATTTAGGAAAAATATTATCAGTATTCTTTCGCTTACTTTTCTTACACTTATTGTAAATACCTTAAGGGGTAGTATTGATAGCCTTATGCTGGCTGCAAAGTTAGAAAATGGGCTAGGAAAAGTGGCCATTTTTGGATACGTAACCTACCTTGTAATGCCCATGCAGGCACCAGTAAGAAGCCTTGCTGCAGTAACTATACCACATTTATCTCGTTTTTGGAAAGAAAAAAATATAACAGAAATAGCTAGAATTTATAAACGCTCTTCTATTAATCTTTTAGCATTTTCTTTATTTATATTTTGTTTTATTTTACTAAATTATAGTTATGTAATTAATAGTTTTAATATTAATCAAACTTACCAACAAGGCAAAATTGTATTTGTTATATTGGGCATGATGACCATTGTAGAGCTTGGCACTGGCGTAAATGGCCAAATTATTGGCACCTCAAGTTTTTTTAGATTTGAAATGTGGACCAGCATTTTACTTACTTCATTAATTATTCCACTAAGTTATATTCTTACTGTAAAGTATGGTGTTGTTGGACCAGCATTGGCTAATTTAGTTTCCTTTACAATTTACAATGCAATTAGAATTATCTTTTTGCAAAAAAAATTTAATATGCAACCTTTTTCATCAAAAACAATTGAAATAATTTTAATAGCAATTATAAGCTTTATAACCGTTTACTTTATTTTTCAATATAAAGAAGGTATTGTATTTATAATACTTCGCTCAATATTATTTTCAATATTATTTATAGTACCAACTTATGTTAGAAATATTTCGCCAGATGTAAAACAAGTTTTAGAAACATTGAAAAATAGATTAGCAAAAAAATAATCAGGTAACTAATTTTTCTAGATATATTTTCATTGCTTCACGTTTTTTTTCATTTAAGATATAATTAATATTTTGATTATAATATAATTCTAAATCGTAATTTTTATTAGTGTTTGCAGCTATTATTTTGGGCAAATGCTTAAAGCCCTCACCTACTGTTTCATTAAATTTTAAAATAAAGTTTTTTGGCAGTTTCTTATTAGCTACCCATGCCGCAAATACAAATGGCATACCAGTCATATCTACCCAAGCACTACCTAAATCATAAATATATCTGCTTTTATTTCTTTGCAAAAATGCCCTATCTCCTATTACCAACCCTGCAGATGTACTTATAATATTTTTTTCATACCCTTCTTTTGCATAAACAAGTACAGGATTAATTTTCCAATATTCCTTTAATAATATCTTTAACAACCCTACAGAGGTTTTGCTTTGATAATCTAATAAAATGGTTTCAATTTCCTCTAAAGGTACATCGCTAAAAAGGCATACACTAGCCACCGCAGCTTCTGTACCTATGCAATAATCTGTTATTACATAATACTCCTTTAACGATGGAATAGCTGCTACAGGCAATAATGCAATATCAACTTCATCATTTACTAGCATACTGGCAATACTTGACGGGTAATCAGTTACCAATTCCATTTCGTCCTTCATCATACCTTGCTCAAACCCATATATGAGTGGCTTTGTGTTTAAATAACTTACTGCCGCAACCCTTATTTTTTTGTCCAAGTTCTTTCGTTTAATTTCGTACAAAATTACTTCAAACCACTTTCATTTATGCAACTTTCTCCACTTA
>JAYUJS010000494.1:0-2343 GCA_043765095.1 Ferruginibacter sp. | reverse complement strand
CTTCGGCATAAATTCACTACTCGCAACATTGACCGATTATTTCTGTTGCTATCTTATCATTTCGGTAGTTCCATCAGTGCGATAATTAGGTATCCGCTTCACTCGATCGTTGCCCCTTTGATGAGATCACGATGAAAGTTTTATACGACCCAGACCGCGATATTCTCCAAATCACCTTCATCGACACCACTGTTGAAGAAACCTCACAAATCGCCCCAGGTCTAATCCTAGACTATGACGTGGACGGAAATGTGATTGGGGTTGAACTGCGAAACGCATTGAGTAAAGTGGATACCCCCTACGAGATGGCTTATCTCGTTGGTAGAGCGAATCTCGATAAACCCCAAATTGACTTAGACTTGGCACTCGCCGCCGTGTAAACGCCAGAAACAGCAATATTATTACAGCTAACAAAATACGTTGCGAATAGAGGAGGAGGTGCAAAATTAACACCAAAGCTACAGTTATTTGAAGCACTACTTAATGTATAATTTGCTAACATAGAGTTCGTAGGAATATTATTATTTGGCAAAGGAAATAAGTCAATAAGATAATTTCCAATAGTAGAAAAATTACCTGTAGCTCCAAATGCAACTCCATTTAAAGTATTTGTTCGAATATTATAAGAGCCAATACTTGTAACATTTATTGATAAAGTAATTTTATTTGAATTATTAAGTTGAAAAGTTGCAATGTAATTTCCAGAAACTACGATATTGTTACAAGCAACGGTATAAGCAGCAGGAGCCGCCTCATAAATTACAGAAAAATTACAATTATTAGTTGCTCCAATAATATCATAAACACTTTGTGAGCCAGGCAAGGAAGCATTTAGCGGAACACTCGAAGAGGTTGGCAGCATGGTAATTTTAAAGTTGCCCGCAGCCGGAAAAAACCCTGAGGCTGCAAAACTTACCCCATTAATAATATTGGATGTGAAATTGTATGGCCCACTTTGAGTTGCAACTACGTCTAATATGATTTTATTTGTATTATCTAAAATAGTAGTTGCTACATAATTTCCCAATACTTTAATAGTTGCACAATCAATGGTGATTTTATTTATAGGAGGAGGTTGAGTTACCACATTTACAAAAAAATCGCATTCAGAAAGATTAGATTTTAATTTGAATTTTTTATTTCCTAGAGACAGAGGTTTACCCTGCCCTATCAATTTTATAGTTGTTAATCCTATAGCTGTAATAACATTTACACCTGAAAAATAAAATCCATCAACAGTATCGGATTTTAAATTATATACGCCAGTAGATGAAAATTTAATTTTTATTTCAAGGTAGTTTGAGGCATCGAGGTTTTTATTTTTATAAAACCCACCATACACATTTAAAGAACAATTACCAATTGAATCTTTTTGTGGATCACCATTCGCAATACCACTTTCATAACTATAGTCCTTATTACACGATGAAAATAATAATACAGAAATAATAATATTTATTAAAAAAAGTATTTTGCTCATGTTAAAAGTAAAGACCTTACTGTAATTTGAAATTTTTGAAAACCCATTCTCCTATTGATTTGCCAACTATAAAATTACATAATTTATGGCATATTAACAGTCGATATTAAAAATGTATTTTTTTGCAATTCACCACCCTTGCTGAACATGGTAATTTTTCTTGTAGCGAGGGCTATGCTCAGCAGCAAATCTTTTTTCATCTTTATAGAAACGGATGGAAGGAAAATACGTTTTGTAGATATGGGAAATGAGGAGTATGGTAACAAACTTATACCCAACTAAAAACCATTGCATAGCCACTTTCGTATAATTTAGTATATTTATTTTTTAATAAACGAAACTATATTTGGATTATGGCACAACCAACTTTAGAACTTATACAAGCACTTCGCCTAACTGCCACAAGTTTAGCAAACGGTGCTTATCACTCTTGGGGGCATCATGGCGCATGTAACTGCGGCAACTTAGTACAATCCGTTACAAAATTTACCAAAGATGAAATTTTGCAATATGCACACAATGGCGCAGGCGAGTGGACGGAACTAGCTACAGATTTTTGCCCCATTACAAATGCCCCACTAGCACTTATTTTTCATAAATTAGAAAGCATAGGGCTTACGCCCACTGATATTCATCATATTGAGTATTTATCTGATGAAGAAGTGTTGAAAAATTTATCTGGAGGTTTACGTTGGCTTAAAAGAAATAAAAAAGAAGACGCAATAGCTTATTTTGAAGCGTTTGCAAATTTGCTAGAAGAAAAATTAATTAAAACTATAAATATTGGTACAGTTTTGGATTTTAAGAAACAATTACAAGTTGAACTTATTTAATCCTGTGATCCCCACAAAAAAAGCCGATGG
>JAYUJS010000493.1:0-6252 GCA_043765095.1 Ferruginibacter sp. | reverse complement strand
TCCTCAATCTGTGAGGTCGTCATTGATTGTATTTTAAGTTTTTTCATACTCAAAGGTACAACATAATATGTAATGTATATTTATCGGTTTAATATAATGATTTCATTTAGCATTGCACACTACATTTACAATGTTAAGTAGCTAGTAAAGTTTTATGCACCTAAAAATACTAGCCAATATTATAAAACATGGTTTTAAATATTAACTATACTATGAAAAAAATATTTATACTATTATTTTTTATTTCTTGCAATGTATTTGCACAAACAAAAACAAACACCGATGTGGCACTAATAAAAGCCGCTATGACCGAGCAATTAAATGCTTGGAATGCGGGAGATATTGATAGATACATGGAAACTTATTGGCACAATGATTCGCTAATGTTTATAGGCAAAAGTGGCCCTACTTATGGTTGGGAAAAAACAAAAGCAAATTATAAAAAAGGATACCCAGATGCAGCTACAATGGGTAAGCTAGATTTTGAAATTATAAGTATGAAACACCTATCTGATATATATTACAGCGTTGTAGGTAAGTGGCATCTTGCAAGAACAAAGGGAGATGTGGGTGGTGCTTTTACTTTAATATTAAAAAAGATAAAAAAGAAATGGTTAATAATTCAAGACCATAGTAGTTAAGTAGAAAAAGTTTAGAATTATGCAATGATTTATTTACTTTTTACAGAGGAATAGAAAAAACATTTCAAAACAGAGAGGTTTAAAGAAATAGAGTTAATGAACTTTTTTCATAACTAAAAAAAGACACTTTGCTTTTTTATGTTGGTTTAGAAATTTAGGTATAAATAAAAAATGATAAAAATTGTAATTAAGAAATATCTATTGCTTGCCAGCGTTTTTTAAAATACTTAAAAAGCAAAAAGCAACCTATTAAAAAAATACAATAGTATCCAATATTTATTAGGGTTGGGGTACTATCAAACAATCCATATTTTAAATAAAGCCCAATAAATATATTAATCAATAACCAAAGTATAATCGATGAAATTGTTTGTACAATTAGTACTAAAAAATTTTTTGAATCATCTTCCATTCCCATAGCAATATAATTATTTTAGTAAAATATTTTTTAATTCGTACCCGCTTCCATTAAAAACATTAAAATCTACATTTGTTCTTATACCTGTTACATGTCCGCTTTCGCTGTGTTGCCAAAAAATCCAACTGCGATTTATATTTGGTTTATCTTTTTCTAAGTAATGCGCCACCCACAAAGGGTACTCATCAAACCTGCCAGCAAGATAAGTTTTATAAAAATCGGCATTGGTATAAATAATTGGTTTTACTTTATACTTTTTTTCAATAATCGTTAGCCAATCTGCTATTCTATCTTGCAAGTCTATCAATGAAGCGCCATAAGTTTTTTCTACATCAAGTACAGGTGGTAAATCTCCTTTTTTTAGATTTACTGCATCTATAAAATTTTGCGCTTGTAGCTTTCCACTTTTGCTGGCTATAAAAAAATGATATGCACCCCTAGCTACACCTGCCTCTTGAGCGCCTTCCATATTGTCTTTAAAATTTTCATCTACGTTATTTATGCCCTCAGTGGCTTTCAAAAATGCAAAATTTAAGTAAATATCTTTTACCCTCATTTCTTTTACTAGCTTCCAGTCTATATCGTCTTGGTGGTGGCTTACATCAATACCATGTATGCTGTATTTTGTGGGAATATCAATACCAAACTCTTTGTAATGAACAAAGCCGGCTTTAAAAAAGGTTTGTTTAATATACCATGCTGCAATTGCCAATACAGCCATAAATAATACTGTATAAAAAATTTCTTTGCCAAAGCCCTTCACCTTTTTAGCCATAAATATTGTTAAAATTTTACTGTAAAATTAAGAACAGTTTTTATAAATGTGTAATGAAAATAATTTGTAATAGAATATATGTAGTGAAATGGGAATGACTTAATAATGTATTTTAAAAATTATTTTAGAGATTAATTTCTCTCTCATTATCCCAATCAGCCTTTACTGTAAGCTTTTGTGGCAAAGTTACAGATGTTTCTGGCTGCAATTTTTTAAAATAATTTCCAGTTGTCCACTTGCTATTTTTATCAGTATCATATATTATTCTTATTCCGTATTCGCCAGGGTGAAACATATTATTAATCCAATCCTTATTTGTAATTGGGTAAGAAAATTTTACTTCTTCCCCATTTAAAAATTGGAGAATTGGAATTTTCTTTAAATCCAAATCATTAAAATGTAAAATTAATCTGCCATAATCTTCAGCACGTTTTGTACTAAAACGAAGAGTATCTATTTTGCCAATTTTATTGCCTAATGAGTCTTTGGCAGCAAGTGTGTCTATTATCAAAATTAGAGGTATATCTGCTTTCCATTTTGTGGTAATGGTTATTTTTTTTGAAGTGCTATCTTTTGAAAATAATAATCCCGTAATTTTTTTGTAATTGGTATCGGTTATAAAAACTTTTGTACTATCAAAAAACTTTATCGGGTTATTAAAATATATTTCTAATGGCTCAAATAAATCTTGTTTGGTTTGAAGAGAAGTTGTAACACGCAGTTTTTTATCAAGCACTTTTTTAGTAACTATTATTGGTACATTATTTAATTTTTCCTTTTCTTCTGTATAAGCGTATAATATGACTGGCTCTTTATTTGCAGCATTTATTGAAGTATCTAAAAAAGCAAAATTTTCAGATTTTGCATTGTATGTTTTACTGCCATCACCATCTTTTAAAGCATATATTTTAAATGTAGATGCTGGTAAATTTATAAATTCGAAACTACCATCTCCATTTACCTTGGCAATGTAATTTGGTTTCTTTTTTGTGACGGTACTATCTACTGCATTGCTATATAGCATCACCATTAATGTACTATCTACGCCACCTGTTTCTGCCAGTATAATTTTACCAGTTATAGATAAAGAATCTAGCTTACTGCCAGTAGAAAATACATAGGTTAAATTTTTATAAATATTACCTTCATTTACATCTTTTATTGCATCTCCAAAATTTAAAGTGTAAGTAGTATTTGGTAATAAAGTATCTTTAAATTTTATGGTTATTGATTTTAAATCAGAAATAATAGTAGGATTTTTATTTTGAAATGGTGATATAATTAGATTTTTTTGTACTTCTTGTACATCTATATATTCATTAAAAGCAAGAGTAATTTTATTACTTTTTACATTTACACTGCCAAATACTGGGGTAGCTTTTATAAGTTTAGGTGAAACTGTATCTTTTGCTCCGCCAGTAGGCATCCCTATTTGTGCACAGCCGCCTGTGAATAACGATAGGCTTATAAAAATAAATAATAAAAGAGTAACAGGTATATGTAAATAGATTCTCATTATAAGATAGTTAAAATATTTTCAAAATTAACATCTAAATGTCAACTCTTTAAAATAATATTGCAAATGATTGTTATAATTCAGTTTTTGATAAATATTTGATTAAGTAAAACCTTCTTACTAATTATTAAGTCTTAAAATAAAAATCTATAATGAAAAAATTAATTACGCTTTTATTAGCAACAGCAACTGCTCAAATTTCTTTTGCCCAAGCATATGATGGCACCTCAGATTATAACAAAAAGAGTCAAGCTGCTGTTTTGATTGAGTATAAATATCCACAAGAAACGGTTGAAAAAGCATTAAAAAATAAACTAGAACTTCAAGGGTTAAAACTAAAAAGTAATAAGAGTTATATGGTAGCATATAATTCAGTTATAAGTAATATAAGCAGTAATCAAATTGAGTACGCTTTTATGGTTGATAGAAAAAGTAAGCGTGAAAAAGAAACAACTGTTATTACACTAGTAATGAATATTGCTGATATAAATACAACTGCAGATAATGCAGCTAAAGCAAAAGATTTTTTAAATGAATTGGGTGTAAGTATAGATGCATTAAATGTAGAAAATATGATTGTGGACCAAACAAAAATATTTGAAAAAGCAGAAAAGAAGAATAAAAATTTATTAGAAGATATTAGTGATTTAGAAAAGAAAATAAGAAAATATCAAGATGACTTATCTAAAACAAAAAAAGATCAAGATGACCAGCAAAAAGAAGTAAAACGCCAACAGGATATTTTGGATACTATAAAAGCGAAAAGAAAGTAAAGCTACAGCCCTTCTATACTCCCCAAAGGGGAGAGAAACTATATAGATTAACCAATAGATTAAAAAATAGATTCACTAATAGGTTTATTACAATAGACTTTGAATTGTAGAGTCTATTTTTTGCCAAAACATTTAGGAGTATAAAATTGTAAAGAAAATAAGTAAATTAAATTGCCAATTTAGCCATTAAGGCTCCCTTGGGGGATTTAAAGGGCTAGATCATGTAGCTCAACTGCCAACTCATTATCCTTTACAAATTTGCACCATTTGCAATCTTCTTTGCCACAACCTGTATAAAAATCTTTGACTTGTATTTTTTCCCAAGCGGTTACAATTTGTTCTTTTACAATATTGCAATCTTCTTGGGTAATTACAATTTTTTCTTTGCGGTATTCTTTCTTTTTATCAGGCTCTACAAAATCAAATTCAGTGCTTATTACTTGCCAATCTTTTTGGTCGTAGTTGTCTATTAGTATTTTATAGAAAACGGCTTGTCGCCAATAGTTACCACCATCAGGTTCCTTATCATTTGGTCCTTTGAGTGATGGCAATGCTTTTTCAATATCACCACTTTTATAATCAACTACATTTACTGTTTTACCATCAAACTCTAACTTATCTAATTTGCCTTTTAGCGGTACGCCATCTACCACCACACCACGAATGTTTCTTTCTATGGCTACCACTTTGTTCCATGTATTGATGTATTTATCGTAATAATTAAACAGCACGCCTTCGCCATATTCCATGCGCCTTGCAAACGATTCTTTTGTAAAATTTTCTCTGTGCCTCCGCATGTACCAAACAAAATCTCCAAACATATCTTCTTTATTATTAAATTTTTCTTTACCACTATCTTGCATTTTTTTAAATAGCTTTTCCAATGCATGATGTATGGCGCTTCCAAAAGTTGTTGATTCATTTATGCCTGATGGCACTCTTATCATATTATTGAAATAAAACTGCAATGGGCATTTCATATAATTGTTAAGTGCCGTTACATTCATTTGAAATTTGCTGAGCAAGCCATCAATAAAATCATCTTCTGCGTGCGCTATTTCAGGAGCTTGTGCGGTAAATTGTAATAGATTAAATGCAGCCATATTATTTTCTGATATGCACGGATGTTCCACTTTTAATTGATGAACCTCTTGTATTTCAGCTATAAATACAGATGGCTCTAAGCCCTTGCCTTCATTGCTATATTTAGCATACGAAATGTTCAAATATTTTTCTGCTCTTGTGAGTGCCACATAAAAAAGTCTCCGTAGTTCTTCACCTTCAGCCGCATCACTTGGTGTTGAAGCGAACATGGTATCAGGGAATTTATAACCACTTTGCGGTTTTCTTTTCTTTTCCCATGACGATGCATTTACACCTGCAAAAAATACATATTCAAACTCCAAACCCTTGCTGCCATGCGCTGTAAGTAGGTTTACGGCTTTTTCATTGCCCGATACTTCTATAAGTGGCAAAGGCAGATTTTCTTTTTTCATTAAATCCAACACATCCATAAATCCTTTTAAGTCTAAGAATGGGTTACGTGCCGTTTCAGATTTTACAAAATCAAATAGTGCAGTAAGTAACTGTAGTAATTTTAATTTTTCTTCATGCTGCATAATGTATGCTAGCACACCTCCATTGCGTATAATTTTATCTAGCAATTGTTGTAACGAAATATTTGATACATCTGATATCAAATTTTCAATTTTTGAACTTGTGTTTTTTAATGATTGGCTAATGCCACTATCAAACAAATCTTTTGGTGGTTGGTTGGCTTTGTCAAACAATAATCTTCTAATAGAAGATGCATCACCACCATATCTTTTACTATTTACTTCTACGGTAATTTTTGCAATATCTAATGGGGCAATTTTATAAAAATCATAATGCAATATTTCAAATAATAATTCATCGCCACCATAGGGAATATCATGTTCTGCATTTAAATAGCGCATGATGGTTATTATTTTATTTACAAAAGAATTGCTTAAAATATTAATATTTCTTTTGCTAAAAACGGGTATTCTTTTCAATCGTAAATATTCACCTAAAGCTTCGCCATATTTATTTTCTTTGTAAATAACAGCAATTTTTCTTGGCTCTATTCCTTTTTCTATGAGCAATGC
>JAYUJS010000492.1:0-2345 GCA_043765095.1 Ferruginibacter sp. | reverse complement strand
AAGGTACTGCATGGCAGCATAGTTTTTTTGTACCACACGATGTAAATGGATTAGCAACTTTATATGGTGGGAAAAATAATCTGATAAAAAAATTGGATAATTTATTTAATGTACCATCTGTATTGCATGGCGAAAATGCATCAGCAGATGTAAGCGGCTTGATAGGACAATATGCACATGGCAATGAGCCTAGCCACCACATAATATACATGTACACAATGCTTGGGCAGCCACAAAAAACTGCAGCAAAAATAAAATTAGTAACAGATAGTTTGTATAAACTTGGTCCTGATGGATTGAGTGGCAACGATGATTGTGGGCAAATGAGCGCATGGCTAATATGGACAATGATGGGTATGTATCCACTAAACCCTGCAAATGGTGAATATATTTTTGGCTATCCATTATTAAAAGAAGCTATTATAAAATTACCTAACAATAAATCACTCCTAATAAAAGTAAATAAAACAAAAAAGCAAGGTGAAGTAGCTCGTATATTTAAAATAACATTGAATGGGAAAGTTATACCCGTGCTTTCTATAAAGCATAAAGATATGATAAAGGGAGGTGTTTTGGTGATGGATATTTATTAGTTATACTTTACCGTAAAAAGTTTGAATATCTGGTACTAACAGTGCATTCTGTACATTATGGTCAAAACTATAATTAATTTCCAAACCTTAACTTGCAGTACCTTTTTTTGTTGTAACCATATTAACAGCATTAATAGCTCTACTCCCTTACAATGCAGCAGCGTTTGGTTCTTTTAAAACACTAATATTTTCTACATCATCTGGACTGAGATTTTGTATACCATCGCCACCATCTGCACTATTAATTTCTGCAACTTTACTACGAATTGTTTTATCCATCGGTACACCATAAATCACATATAAAACGCTTTGCTGGGAAGCTTTTGCTCCTAAAAATTTTAATCCCCTAATAATTACTTGCGATGAAGAATCAGATCAATTTGAACCTTGGGTAATATTTACACCTGCAATTTTACCTTACATAGCATTTAAAAGATTTTGAGTTCTTCCTTTAATTAAATCTTCTGAATTAATTTCTTAAACAGAATAACCAAGTGCTTTTTTTCTCCTTTAATACCCAATGCAGCAACATCAACTTCGCTAAGCTCTTTTGATTTTGATTTAATAAAAATTTGCCCATTAGTAATTTGGCAAATTTCTATAAGATTCTTTTCATAACCAACCATTGTAATTTCTAAATTTTTTGTAGTGGTAGCTAAGTCTTTTTCAAAAGAACCGTCTACGCAGGTTACAGAAAACCTTTTCGATTTTCCATCTTTAATCGTTGCACCTTCCAATGGCTGTTTTGTTTCTCCATCAAGTAGCTTTGCTATAATAGTAGTATTTTGTGAAAATGTAGTAAAGAAGCAAAGATTTGCAAAAACTACACATAAAAAAAATTTCATTTTTTGTTTTAAAAATTGGTTTCGTAATGGTTTATTTTTTGGGGTAATTAAAAAAACTGCCGTTATGGTTAACTCCTATTGTTTCAAAAGGTTTTAAGTAATAGTCAATCAGAACGGCTATTTCAAAGCGCTTAATAGGTCTTTTAGCATCAAAATTTTCTAATCCTAACTTATTCCAATCTTTTACAATATTTTTACTATCATTTTTATGTGCTAAAATTTCTATTGAGTTAATTATATCTTTTACTAAAAGTATTTTATTGGATGAAACCAATACTTTATTTGTCACTTCATTAATACCAATAAAAAAATCACTCGCTTCAATTGTACTATCCGGATAATACCAAGTTTGGTTTGCCCATTTAAAAGGAATGCCCGTACCTTTTAAAATGCCAGTTGCTCCTATTCTTTGAATAGCTGCAAAATGTTTATGCGTAGGCGGCACATCTATGTATGGCATTATGTAAGCACCTCCTTTCAATAAATTATTTTGTACAGTTCTGATACTAATATTTCGTGGTTGTCTTTTTTGTAAAACACATAATGCGGCTAATGCACCAGCAGCCTGCCCTGTAAGCATAACTACAGGTTGTAACCTCGTAGTACCATTCACGATATTGCTTACGCTTATTCCTTTTTCGGCTACAATAAGCCCATCTATGGTTTGTGGTATTAAAGCACCTAATGGTACGTTGTAAGATGGTACTGCATAAAATTGAAAATGCTGTGGTGCAGCATCATTTTTTTTATGATGGTGGTCAATCGGATAGTCTCCCACCGATATTCCTGTACGATATAAGGCATTTCTTTCAAAAGGTTTTGCAATATTATTTATGGTAAAACGTACCAAGCCTTTTACTCTTCTACCTTCTCTGTAATAGGGCATTAAAGCTAATTTATCTGCTGT
>JAYUJS010000491.1:0-6261 GCA_043765095.1 Ferruginibacter sp. | reverse complement strand
GAATAAATATCAAAAATCTTTTATCCACCACAAATAAAATGCAGCAAAATTTTTACGCCATGCAACTTCATTGTGCTTTGCATTTTCTTCTTTTATTACACTTGTATTATTAGTTTTTTTCGCAATTATATTTTGCATTCTTTCCATATCAGCCATCATTGTAAACCCTTCTTTGCCACCGCCATAAAACCAAAAGCGATTATTATTATTTTTCGTCATTATTTTTTCTGCAAAGTTTTCTAAAGCAGGTGCTATCCAATATGCAGGAGAAAATATACCTGCAGTACCAAATACTGTTGGATATTTTAATATTGCATAAGTGCTAATAAGCCCGCCCATACTACTACCTGCAATAGCTGTGCTAGAAGCAGTTGCTTTTGTTCTATAATTTTTATCAATAAAAGTCTTTAATGTTTTTACTAAAAAATCTGTATATGCATCTCCCTCTCCTTTTCCAAATTCTTTTGTATCGTACGGATTATATTCTACCAACCTTTTTTCGCCGCCATGGTTTATACCAACTACAATACAATATTTACCAGTTTGTTTTTGTAAAGAATCTAGCGTTTCATCTACATTCCACTCTCCAAAGGGAGCAGTAAAATCATCAAATAAATTTTGTGCATCATGAATGTATAATACAGGAAATTTTTGTTTGCTAGTTTTATAATTGGAAGGTAGGTAAATGTGTATTTTTCTATACCGATTTAGCTGTGGCATAAAAAATGAATCTGAAATTAGATGTACATTTTTTGATGCGGTATGATTACGAGGTTTATCTTCTTGTCGCCAGCCAAGTATAGTAAAATATAATATTGTGTCGCTATCAATTTTTGCTAGCCTGTTACTTCTTTCTGCACCATTTAAAGAGTCTTCCACAGTTTGCCAATTACCTTGTGTAAATTTAAAACTGTACGCTCCTTTGGGCATGTAAGCAATATCAATTTGCCAAGTATTTTCGCCTGTTTTTTTAAGTAGAAAATTTTTATCGGCAGGGTTCCAACTATTAAAATTACCCGCTGCAAACATTTGTGTGGCATTGTACATGGCATTATCTGTAACCACAAAACGTACTTTGTATTGGCAAAAACATTTTGTAGAAAAAAACAATAAAGTATAAACGAAATATTTTATCATACCAAAAATATTTATTGCTTAAAAGTAATTCCTTTTATTGAATAAGAAAATAAGAAATGGTAAATTACATTCTACAAAAGCAACCCATTAAATTATGTGTATGAAAAAAATTACTGCTGTATTATTTCTATTAATTTCCATAAATAGTTTTGCACAAATAAATATAGTACCCATGCCAGCAGATGTTATATTGGGAAAAGGAGAATTAATTTTAAAAGAACCGATTGGTTTTATTTTTAATGATGGAGTAAATAAGGGGGATGGAGGAGTAAAATTATTTAAACAATATCTTACTAATAAATACGGCATTACCAAATTTAAAGAAGGTGATACACATAGTTATGGCTTGCCAACAGAAATATTTATTGATGTAGATAATAAAAGAAAAGATGAAACATATTTATTATATATAAAACAAAAAAGTATTTTTATAACTGGAAATGCTAAAGGTATTTTTTATGCATTTGAAACTTTAAAACAATTAATAAGAAAGCAAAAAAACAATTTAACAATTAAACAATTAAGCATAAAAGACACTGCACGCTTCCCTTATCGTGGCATGCACCTAGATGTTTGTAGGCATTTTTTTGATGTAGCTTATGTAAAAAAATACATAGATTATTTAGCGGCTTATAAGTTTAATACTTTTCACTGGCACCTTACCGAAGACCAAGGCTGGCGTATAGAAATAAAAAAATACCCTAACCTTACCAAAGTAGGTGCTTACAGAGATAGAACATTGATAGGAAGATATGGAAGCAATACTTATGATAATATAAAGTACGGCGGCTATTATACACAAGAAGAAATAAAAGAAGTGGTGAAATACGCTACAGACCGCTACATTACTATAATTCCAGAAATAGAAATGCCAGGCCATAGCACGGCGGCACTAGCAAGTTATCCATACCTAGGTTGTACAAAAGGCCCATATAAAGTAATGGATACCTGGGGTGTATTAGATGATGTGTATTGTGCAGGCAACGACAGCACATTTACTTTTTTACAAAATGTATTGGATGAAGTAATGCAACTTTTTCCAAGCAAATACATACATATTGGTGGAGATGAATGCCCTAAAGAACGATGGAAAAAATGTACCGCTTGCCAAAAAAAAATAAAAGATAATAACTTAAAAGATGAACATGCATTGCAAAGTTATTTTATACAACGAATAGAAAAATACCTAAACAGCAAAGGCAAAAGTATAATTGGTTGGGATGAAATACTTGAAGGTGGACTTGCACCAAATGCTACAGTAATGAGTTGGCGAGGAGAAGAAGGCGGCATAGAAGCTGCTAAGCAAAACCACGATGTGATAATGACCCCTGGCAGCCATTGCTACTTTGACCATAGCCAAACTAAAAACGAAGATAGCCTTACCATTGGTAGTTTTTTGCCTTTAGAAAAAGTATACAGTTACGAGCCAATACCCGCTTCACTTACAGCTGCACAAGCAAAACATATACTTGGTGCACAGGGCAATGTATGGACAGAATATATTGCAAACACTAGCAAGTTAGAGTACATGATTTTTCCGAGGATGTGTGCACTAAGTGAAGTATTGTGGACACCAAAAAATAAAAGAGATTGGAAAGATTTTGAAAAAAGATTGCCTAGTATTTTAGACTGGTTAAATCAAAAAAAAATAAATTATAGTACAGCGTATTACGATATAAAAGATACAATATTTTCTGTAGATGAAAAAATTGGATGGTCACTAAAAAGTAATTCTAAATATTTAATTAAAGCTGGAATGGACTTTGATTTATCTCAAACTTCAATTGACACAAATGATAAAACTTTACCTATATATTCTAGTCCACTAAAATTTTATAAAGATGCTTTTGGAGTAGCTATATTATTTGATAGTCTAAATAATAGAATAATAACTAAAATTAAAAAAAGATTTCACCTTAACAAAGCAACAGGCAGAAAAATAACTCTAGCTTATGCTCCTACAAAACCTTACGAAGCAGAAGGGGCATTTACTTTAGTTAATGGCGTGCAAAATGAAAAAGGTATGGCACGTACATCAGAGTTTGTTGGCTTTGTAGGCACTGATTTTGTTGCTACAATTGATCTTGGAAAGGAAACAGAGATAAAAAAAGTAAAGTTGCATACTTTCGAGAAAAAAAATAGCTGGATTTATCATCCAAAGCAAGGCGATGTATCGGTTATGATAAGCAATGATGGTATTAATTTTACAAGCCCTGTGGATGAAGTTGCTTCTGTAGAACTAAGTGAAACAGGGGGTTGTACAATTACACTGTCATTTACACAAAAACCAAAAACGGCAAGGTTTGTAAAAATTATTGCAAAAAACTTTGGTACAATACCAGCGGGGCAGCCAGGCGAAAGAAAAGGAGCATGGATGTTTGTAGATGAGATAGAGGTGGAATAAAAGTATTTTATATAAAAAAAGGGCTCTCATTTCTGACAGCCCTTTTTGCAATAGAATGTTATATTATCCGATAACAGTTACATTAACTGCATTCATTCCTTTTTTACCATTCTGCAATTCAAATTCTACTTTATCACCTTCTTTAATCTCATTGATTAAACCACTTACGTGTACGAAAGTTTCTTTGTCAGAATCATCGTGCTTAATAAATCCGAATCCTTTTTCAGAATTGAAAAACTTTACGGTTCCTTGATTTTTGTCCATTTTTTTTATTTGTATTGTATTATTAAAGTGCAAATGTAGGGGTTTTTATATTAATTTAAACATTTACTTTTAAATACTTTACTATTTTGTATTAAAATTCACCAAATCCAATTTTAGATAATATTGCCTCTTTTGCAATAAAAACATACTTTTGCAAAAATTTTAAAAACATGACAAATAGAACTTTTACCATGGTAAAACCAGATGCTACCTCAAATGGAAGTACTGGTGGTATATTAGAAATGATAAACACGGCTGGCTATCGCATTGTAGCCATGAAAATGGTACATTTAAGTGCTGCAAAAGCAGGTGAATTTTATGCAATACATAGCGAAAGACCATTTTATGGCGAGTTAGTAGAATTTATGAGCCGTGGACCAATAACAGCCGCTATTTTAGAAAAAGAAAACGCTGTAGAAGATTTTAGAACTTTAATAGGTGCTACTAACCCAGCGCAAGCTGTGGAAGGTACTATTCGTAAAAAATATGCTACATCAATAGGCGAAAACGCAGTACACGGTAGTGATAGTGATGAAAATGCCTCAATAGAGGGCAATTTCTTTTTTAGTAAACTAGAGCAATTTTAAACACATATTTTTTAAAAAACTGATACAGTCAATTAAAAATTTGTAAGCAAGTGCTAGACTGAGTAATTCTAACACTTGCTTACAAATCAATACAACACCCTCACTTTCCTTGTCCCTTTTACACCTTTCAATAATTCCATTGCACTTTTACTTAGGCTTTTATCTAAGTCTAAAACTACATAACCAATAGTATCAGTAGTTTTGAGATACTGCCCCAGTATATTTATTTTATTTTTGCTAAGCAACGTATTTATATCACTCATCACACCTGGCACATTGTTATGTATATGTAGTATTCGGTGTGCGCCTTCTTGCGGGGGTAGTGCAAGCGCCGGTATGCTGTGTGAACCAGTGCTGATACCATTTTCGAGATAGTTAAATAATTTTGTGCTCACATCTACACCAATATTACTTTGCGCTTCTTGCGTGCTACCGCCTATATGTGGTGTAAGAAGTACGTTTGGTAGATTTTGCATTGGGCTATCAAATATATCCCCATTTTTTTCGGGCTCTACAGGAAAAACATCTATTGCGGCACCCCCAATTTGCCCTGCAATAATTGCTTTGCGAAGTGCTTCTAATTCTACAACTGTGCCTCTTGCATAATTAATAATAATTGCTCCTTTTTTACAATATGCTAGGGTAGTTTTATTTATTAAATTACTGGTAGAGGCAATCTCTGGAACATGCAGTGTTACGATATCTGATTTTTGTAAAAGTTCTTTTAATGTTTTACAATCATTGGCATTACCTAATGGCAATTTTGTTTCAGAATCATAAAAAACAACTTTCATACCCAGCCCTTCTGCTAATACACTTACTTGGCTACCTATATTGCCATAGCCAATAATACCGAGCGTTTTGCCCCTAAGCTCGTGGCTGCCTGTAGCATCTTTCATCCACTTGCCTTCGTGTGCAGCTTTGTTTTTATCTACAATTTTTCTTATAAGCATAATAGATGAACCTATTACCAACTCCGCCACACTTCTTGTATTGCTATAGGGTGCATTAAATACAGCTACACCATTTGCAGATGCTGCGTTTAAATCTACTTGGTTTACACCAATACAAAAACAGCCAATTGCCTGCAACTTTGTAGCAGCCTCTATTACAGTAGCGGTTATTTGTGTTTTACTACGAATGCCTAATATGTGTACATTTTTAATTTCTTTTATTAATTCAGCTTCTGTAATAGCACCACTAATTTTTTTTATAGATATATAACCACTATTTGTAAATTGTGCAACTGCTGCTTCACTAATATTTTCTAAAAAAAGAATATTGATTTTTTCTTTAGGATAACTCGTAATTTTTTTATCTGTCATTGTATAAAGTCCTTATTTTGCACAAATATATCTTTAAGTAATGTTTTTATTAAAGATGACCTATTTTTTATTTTAAAGCTTGTTTAATAATGCATATATCTTCTTATAAATTTTTTTTAATTTACATATTCATATTATGTAGTTTATTTTCTTGTTTAGAAAATAATAATGCTAAAAAACCTATAACTACAAATGTAGAAAAAAAAATTACTTACAATATTCAGGCTCCTACTGCATTAAACCAAATAGAACAACAGCGTATTTTTGATGTAGTAAAGTTGTTTTATGATACTACCCTTGTACCCTCAAGTTTTAATGGTGGTTTTTTAGTAGCTAAAGCTGGCAATATTATTTTTGAAAAATACCGTGGTTCAGTAAACTTGGATAATCAACAACTAATTACTGCCAATACTCCTTTGCACATTGCCTCTGTTTCTAAAACATTTACTGCAATGGCTATTTTAAAACTGCAAGAGCTTGGAAAACTAAGCGTTGATGATAGTTTAACAAAATTTTTTCCACAATTTAATTACCCAGGTGTAAC
>JAYUJS010000490.1:0-2349 GCA_043765095.1 Ferruginibacter sp. | reverse complement strand
ATATTGGAAGTCTCATTTCTCAATTTAGCGGAAATGCACTTGATAAAAACCATGATGGACACGTAGACCTTGCAGACCTAACCGCAGCGTTTGCTGGTGGCGGAAATGCACAACCTCAGCAACAACAAAGCGGCGGTGGTATTATGGACACAATTTCTAATTTGCTTGGAGGTAAATAAAAATTTCTGAAATAAAAAAGGAGCAGTTTTTAAATTAAAGCTGCTCTTTTAAAATGTAAAAAATACAATGTAATTTTATTAATTTACATCTAATCCCCAATTAATTCCCTTCTGTGTAGCTGGTACACCACTTTTTATCCAATAAGCAGCAGGCGCATCTTTTAGCCAATAATCAAAAAACTGTGCAAGGCGAATAGATAAATCTTTTCTGTTTTTTCGCTCTACAAGGTTATGGTCTTCTCCATTGTATTGCAGCATCCATACTGGTTTGCCAAGCCTACGCATGGCAGTAAACATTTCTATACTTTGATACCATGGCACTGCACCATCTGCATCGTTGTGCATTAGTAGCAAGGGCGTTTTTATTTTATCTACTGCAAATAAAGGAGAGTTTTTTATATATAAATCTGGCCTTTGCCAAAGCGTAACACCTATTCTGCTTTGAGATTTTTCATATTGAAATTGCCTACTAATACCAGTGCCCCAGCGTATGCCACCATAAGCACTCGTCATATTACTTACGGGTGCGCCTGCGCCAGCTGCCCTAAAAATATTTGTACGAGTTACTAAATAGGCCACTTGATAGCCACCCCAGCTTTGCCCTTGTATACCCATTCGTGTGCTATCTACCCATGGCATTTTACTTAGCATTTTTGCGGCGCTCACTACACTATTATAAGCACTTTGCCCAGGCTCACCTGTTTTATAATAAATATTTGGGTCAAAAACTAAGTAGCCATTGCTAGTAAAATAGGGAATGTTGATAGTGCTTGCACTAGGTGCAGGGTTCATATAATTATGCAACTTATCTGCATTACGTTCATAAAAATAAAATATAACTGGATACTTTTTTGTGGCAACAAAATTTTCAGGTTTGTACAAAATACCCTCACTCATTTTACCATCTAGCATTTTCCATTTTATTAATTCTGCATTTAACCAGTTGTACTCTTTTTGTTGGTCGGCAACATTGGTAAGCTGTTGCATGTCTACTAAATTGGAAGAAGAAAATAACTCTGATGATTTTACACTTGTTTTATTTAGAAGATACATTTCTGCATCTTTTGCTTTTAATAAATTTGAATAAGCATTTTGTTCAATTTTTTTTAATTGTAAATAAGGCACACCTTGCAAGTTTGCCAAAACATGCGCAACGTTTTTGTTAGATTTCTCAAACATTCGTAAAAGAATATTTTCTGTAGGTGCAAAATATCTTTTCTCAACATCAGTCATTACATAAGTGTAGGTAGTATTTCTTTTTCTACCAAAGCCATTAGTAATAGAAACCGGCATTTCGCCTCCCTCTGGTGCCACTTTCCAAATATCAAATTCATCATTCACCAGCATATATTTATCTTCAGCCATCCAGCCAGTAAAGCCCGCTGCATTGGGGTTATCAGGTACATCATTTTCTGTATCGTATAAAGGCACTTTTATTTTGTAGGTTACATTTTTTATGTTTCCACTGGTTACGTTATAAGTGTAGTAATTTTTTTTTGATTCATCATACCAGTAAATATATTTACCCATGGGCGATGCACGAAATCTAACCAACATATTTTTGCCTATCAATTTTTTATTGCCATCTTTTGTGTTAATGATGTATGCAGTTACTGCTTCTGTAGTTGTCCATTGTACTGCTACTCTATTTCCTTTTGTACTTTGTGCCAATACAAAATCAGCATTGCCTTCATTTACCAAACTAATATTTTCAGTACTATCACTGCCTAGTTGCACAATTTTTTTATCTGTTAGGGTTATTACTGCCGCATAACTCCTTTTTATTTCTTTTGATAATTCTTTTAGTTGTTGCGGTTGTAGGTAATCATCTTTGTAATTCCATACATCTAATCTTGCAAGTTCAAAATCCACCAAGTTGGTATCTTTTGCAGCTATTATTGGTGCGGTTCCAAAAAATAATTTTGAGCCATCATTGCTAAATTTCAAATCAGCATTTTCGCTTACAGTAAAATTTGCAGGAATATTATTTGAACTTTTCTGTGCAATAATAACTACAGAATCTTGCCCTTGCTTATGATACCAAAGTTTATAAAATTTTTGCAAAGCCTTTGCTGCACTATCTCTTTCTGCTACAAAGGCTATTTGTTTTCCTTCTTCATCAAAGGCAAAATTTTTAGCATCTGCAAAGCCTTTCATAATAGTGTCTAGT
>JAYUJS010000489.1:0-6284 GCA_043765095.1 Ferruginibacter sp. | reverse complement strand
CGAATTTTAATATTGCCAAGCCAAGTGTACTACAACCAAACACGGCAGACATAGCATTGGGCATAGGTTACAAGCTAAACGATAAAAGTATTATAGGCTTAGCTGCAAGCTACAAAATGGGTTTTGGTGCTATATCTAATTTAAAGTTTAGTAGTGAAGGTGTAGGGTTAAGGAGTTTTATAGACTGGAAGTTAAAAAAGAACTTTTTTGTAAGTGGAGGTTTTGAAATGAATTACAACACTGGCTTTAAAAACTTTAGTACCCTACAAACATTTGATGCTTGGCAGCAAAGTGGGTTATTTGGACTAAGTAAAAAACTAAAAGTAAAAACAAAATTATTTAAAGAAACAAAATTCCAATTACTATACGATATGCTACATAAAACGCACACACCTGTTACGCAGCCTGTGATTTTTAGGGTGGGGTATAATTTTTAAAAAACTTAAAATTAAAAAAATAAAAATGCGCATAAAAATTCTTGTAATATTTTTTCTACTAGTGGAAACTCAATTAGTTTTCTCACAAGACAGCATATTAAATAAAATAAACATCGCTTCACCAAATGCAGCGGCTTTAGGTAAATATGGAGATATGCCTGTAAGTTATCATACGGGTACACCTCAGATAAATATTCCTCTATATGAAATAAAAACAGGAAACATATCTTTACCTATAAGCATAAGCTACCATGCGTCTGGCTTAAAAGTGGAAGAAACAGCAAGTTGGGTTGGGGCTGGCTGGGCATTAAATGCAGGAGGTGTAATAACGAGAACTGTTATTGGCGCAGCTGATGATGTAAGGAGTCCAACTACCATCCAAGAAAAAGGGCATTATAAAGATTATGGTTACAACAGTTATTTATTTCATCCTACTACATGTAATTTCACAACTGGAATTCCACCTACATCTGATTGTCAAATTGCATCTGACCAAGAAGTGGCCGAAGGTAGATATGACGGTGAGCCTGATTTATTTTTCTTTAATTTTGGAGGATACTCAGGTAAATTTTATTTTAGAGATGATAGAACACCAATATTGGTTCCTGAGCAAGATTTAAAGATTGAAACAGATTTTAACGTATACTTTCTTGGTTTTAAATTAACAACACCAGATGGTACAAAATACTACTTTGGTAGTACAGCAAACCAAGGAACAGTAAACCCAATAGAAACCACTAAGCCATTTTCTGCCATATCAGGATTAAATAATAGCCAACCTGTTTCAAGCTGGTTTTTAAATAAAATTGAATCTTTTGATGGTCTTTCCGTGATTAACCTTATTTATGTACAAGAGAATTATAGCTTTTATTCTATTTCAAATACACCTATACGAAATGTACCAAATCCTTTAAATCTTGCAAGAGAGTATGATTTAATAAAAAACAATATGGAGGGATTAAGGCTGAGCCAAATTACTTTCCCTAATGGTACAGTAAATTTTGTACCAAACTCAAGCCCAAGAATTGATTTAGCTGGAAGTAACAATTTTTTGGAAGAAAGTACAAATACACAAGCAAAAGCTCTTTCTTCAATACAAATCACAAACGGAAATACCTTTTGTAAAAAAATAGATTTCGACTACAGCTACTTTACAGATAATGTGAGTATAATTTCGCCACTTTTTAACGACTTAAATATACAATCAGATAAACATAGACTAAAACTAAATAAAATTCAAGAGACATCTTGCGATGGTGCTACGAAATCTAATCCATACAATTTTACATATTTTACAGAACAAATACCAAGAAGGTTAAGTATGGGATTAGACCATTGGGGATATTCCAACGGAATTACAAATAATACCCAGTATATACCAGCATATACAGAAAACCGTATCCAAATTGCTGGTGCAAACAGAGACCCAAGTTGGCCAGCCATGAGGGCAGGTGGTTTGCAAAAAATAACTTACCCAACCAGTGGGACAACCAACTTTGAGTTTGAACCACATGATACCTATGTTGATTATTATACCGAACAACTGATACCAACGGCCGATATAAGTATTGGTTACGATGGCAGCGTAGTTCCAAAAATAGTTTACATCAATGGAGCAGCTACAGATAATCAATTTAAGGTCATTAATGGTACTATATGGCCTTCAACACTTCAAATTTATAACTCATCAAATAGCCTTAATTACGAGCTTTTTAATTAATGCAGGGCTTACTCAAATTAATACTGTCAGTCTTCCAACAGGTACTTATAAAATTGTATTAAGTCTAGTTTCTGGTAACAATCCAAATTCAACAGGAACGGGTGCGCAACTCTATGTTTCACAATGGAGAAGCATAAATGTTTTACAAAATAAAATGGTGGGTGGGCTACGAATAAAGACAATAACTAACAATGATGGTATTACCGCAAAAAATAAAGTTACTTCGTACGATTACACCACTACTGATTATGGGGGAATAAAATCAACAGGTATATTATATAGCCGCCCTGCGTATGTTCAAACTTTAAGAAATGAAATTTATAAGCAAGTGGGTTACGGAAATCCTTCAGGATATAATTGTAGCCCTAACGGATGTGCTGCATGCGAAATTGGGTCTGGTCTGCCATACTATAAATCTGGGGGAAGTGTAAGACCAATGGCAACAACTCAAGGATATCATATTGGCTACATGCAAGTAATGGAGACTCAAACTGGTAATGGTAAAAGCATTTATAAATATTACGGTACAAATAATTTAACAACACCTTGGGTACAAACTGGCGATGTGGCAGTTTTAAAGGTAAAAACAACAATTTGCTACCCAAGTATCCCAACCTTCCCTTCTTTACCACTTCCATTTGAATTTATTAGGGGGGAATTAAAATATGAAAGTAGTTTCGATGAAACTGGGCGTATTTTAAAAGAAAAAACGTATGAGCCAATTTTTGTAGAAAATTCAATTGGTACACTAGGGTTTATAGCTTCTAGATTACCCGACGGTTATGGTGAGCAATTTTGGGGTACTATATATGAGTTGAAAACAGCTAAAAAAGTGCAAACAAATACTACAGAAAAAATCTATGATATAAATGGAAATATCTTGGTTTCAACTTCTTCTAATTTTTATGAAAGCCCATATCACAACCAAATTACAAGAGTAATTAACACAAATTCTAAAGGGGTAACTTTAGAGAAAAAAATTAAATATACTTTTGATTTTAGGACAACAGCCTGCAATAGTATATCAGATTGTTCTCAAACTTATTTAACATCTGTGGCTAATGCAACAGCTATTTTTAATGGCACTCAATATTGCGTAACGCCAACAGGTGCCGCAGCTGCTTGTAGATATTTAGCTTTTCAACAATATAGAAGAGATATTAGTCTTGCTAGAATAGCTTATGTTTCTTGCCGTAAAAGCAACTTTACAAATCCAATCAACGCTTTTAAAACTGCTCATGATATAGCTAAAACCAATGCCGATGCCGAATTAAAACCAATTTTAGAACTGCAAGATAATTTTAGAAATCCATCTATTGAAACAAGTAATTGGAAAAACGGAAATTTATTGGGTGCAGATTTTTTTAGGTATGATTACAGTACAATGCCAGTTGGTAAAGTGTATATTAACAAACTACAATCTATAAAACTGGCAACCCCAAATCTATTATTTAATCCTGTTGTAGTTAATACAGCTAACAATTCAATAGTGAAAGATTCTCGTTATCAAGATGAAACTTTTGTAAAATATTATAATGGTAACCTCTCTGAAATAATAGGAAAGGATTGAGTAAACAATTCTTATTTGTGGGGATATAATAATACTGTACCTATTGCAAATGTTGTTGGTACTACGCAAGCTAATTTACTTGCCAGCTATGCTGCAGTAGGTGGTATTGAAACAAATTTATCTTTGTTAAGAAACCAGCCTACATTAATATCAAATACCATTCAGCTAAACACATATACCTACAATCCTCTAGTAGGTATCACATCAGAAACCAATGCGAATGGATTAAGTAAATATTATGAATACGATGGATTAAGTCGTTTGATTTTAATACGAGACCAAGATAACAACATCCTCAAAAAAATCTGTTACAATTATGCAGGGCAGGTAGAGGTTTGCCCTACCTCAACTAACACGACTGCACATTGGGTATCTACAAGCAATACAAGATGCCAACCATGCCCAGCAAATGCAATTTATAGTACTGGTGTAAAAGAAAAAGAAGAAAAAGATAATAACTCAAGCAGCCCTTCGTTCAACAACCTACGTTGGGTAATAGACCCAAACGGTACATGCCCAACTGTAGCAGATTGGCAAACAACATCTACTACTTGCGAAACTACCCTTGCAGGCAATACTGGCAACCAATATATAAATCAAACTGATGCTAATCCTTGTAGCCCAACTGCAGGACAATCAAGGCAATTAATTATAGCAAATGCTACTGCCTGTCCAGCACCGGCTACTTGTAATCCGTCTTGTACAACATCAGCAGATTATAAATGTATAAATGGAGTATGTGTACAGGGTACTTGAGCTGTTGTAAAAGTAACAAGACCTTCAAAAACAACATGGACTTGTATTTCTGCTTATTGCTTTTCAGATGGTTCAATTAGTACCTATACCCAAACAACAACTGGCAGTACAGCTTGTACAATAACTTGTTTTTAAATAAAATAAAATAAAACCATGATAAATTTAATAGGTAGTTTAATCGTTAGTTTTTTAGTTAATTTTAATAGCTTATCCTATAACAACACTAATGGAAATAGTATTAATATGAATAGCTATGCTGGTAAAAAAATTATGCTTGTAAATATTGCTACTGGTAGCGAAAAAATAGGACAGCTTGCTCAACTAAAACAATTACAGCAACAGTTTGCAGATAGCTTGGTAATAATACTTTTCCCCAGCAATAGCTTTGGCAAAGAAAGCAGAACAGATGTACAAATAAACCAATTTTGTCAAAACAGCTACAATTTTGCTTTTAAAATTGCTAAAAAGAGTAATGTGTTAGGACCAAGTGCAAATAATGTATATAAATGGCTAGCTCAAAAAAGCCAAAATGGGGATATGGATGCAATAGTAGGCAAAGATTTTCAAAAATTTATAATCAGCAAAACTGGAGATATTATTGGAGAGTTTTCTTCTAAAATAAGCCCAATGGATGCTAGTATAACAACCCTAATAAGTACACCATACCAATAAAATAAAGCGTATGAATTTTATAAAAAAATATTTGCAAAAGCAAGGAGTAGTTTTAAGCGGAGTTTTGTTATTTACAACCTTTGCAGCTGCCCAACCAGTAACATTACCTGCCCCTTATACTATTGGTGTACCAGTAAATGGACTAAGTACTATTAACTATATACGCTCTTTTGATGCTGTAGCACCAGAGCAAAACCCCACTTCACTAATGGGTAGGTGGATAAGCGATGTAAAAACAACCACCCAATACATGGATGGCCTAGGCAGACCTATACAAACTGTAGCCAAACAAGCATCTTTAGAAACAAGTACTGGCAACCTTGCAGATGTAGTAACACCAACAGTATATGATGAGTTTGGAAGAGAACAATATAAATATTTACCAACTGTAGCCAATAATACAGGCGGCAATACATCTATAACCGATGGTAATTTTAAAATAAATCCCTTTCAGCAACAAGCGGCATTTATGACTGCACAATACGGCAGCCAAGGAGAAACTTATTTTTACGGTAAAACAAATTTTGAACCATCACCACTAAGCAGAGTACAAGAAACTTTTGCCCCTGGCAATAGCTGGGTAGGTAGTGCTAACCAACCACAAGAAAATGATAGGCGCAGCAATAAAATAAAATACTGGATAAATACTGCCATAGATGAAGTAAGAATATGGAATGTAGCAGATGTAACCAACAGCTTAGGTACATATAGCACCAATACCACTTATCCAGCAAGAGAACTAATGAAAACTGTGTCAGTAGATGAAAATGGCAAACAAGTAATAGAATTTAAAGACAAAGAAGGAAAAGTAATACTAAAAAAAGTACAGATTGCAAATACCACAAATGCCGCTCCTACAGCAGATGAAGGCACTGGTAGAAACCACAATGGTTGGTTATGTACTTATTATATTTATGATGACCTCAACCAACTCCGTTGTGTAATACAACCTAAAGGAGTAGAATTAATACAACCAACTTGGGCGCTAAACGATGCCACTATTTTAGCAGAACAATGTTTTAGATACGAGTACGACCAACGGAAAAGAATGATACGAAAAAAAGTACCCGGTGCAGGAGAAGTATATATGGTTTACGATAGTAGAGATAGATTGGTAATGACACAAGAT
>JAYUJS010000488.1:0-2362 GCA_043765095.1 Ferruginibacter sp. | reverse complement strand
GTACTCACTGTGGCACTTGTTGGCGCTACAGAAATAGTATTAATGGTAATATTTGTAGTAGTTGTAAATATTGCACAACCTGCATTTGCTGCAATTGTATATGTAACTAAGTAAGTGCCACTAGTGCTTGTAGCAATATCTACTTCTCCTGTAGTGGCATTTATAACCAAACCTGTTGTGGATGAATAAATACCACCTGCATTTCCTGTTCGAGTAATATTTGCTATAGCTGTAGATGGGCAATAAGGATTAGCAGTGTAGGTAATAGTAGTATTTTGCGCAGCCGAAATTGTGATTGTGGCGGTGGTCGTAAATATTGCACAACCACCAGCTTCTGCTATTTTATATGTAACAATATATAAACCAGCCGTAGAGCTAGCTAGTGTTACAGCCCCTGATGTAGCATTTATAGATAACCCCGCTGATGATGAATAAACACCTCCTATTGTTCCAGTTCTTATAACATTTGCAGTTCCACTATTACTACAATAAGGTGAGGCTGCATAAGTAATGGTAGCAGTTGGCGTAGTAGTAATAGTAATATTTGTTGTAGTTGTAAATAATGCGCAACCGCCCGCCGCTGCTATTGTGTAAGTAACTGTGTATGTACCAGCAATACTTGTGGCAATATTTATTTCACCTGTTATTGAATTTATTGATAAGCCACTAGTAGATGAATATTGGCCACCTGCGCTACCAGTTCTTGTAACTACTGCCAATGCTGTATTGTTGCAATAAGGCGAACCTGAATAATTAATAGAAGCATTTGGTGTTGCATTTATAGTAACACTTGTGGTAGCAGTATAAATGGCACAACTGCCTGCAGCCGATATTGTATAGGTAACAGTATACGAACCAGCGGTAGATGTTGTTACATTAATAGCCCCAGTTGATGCATTTATTATAAGCCCTGATGTTGATGAATACACTCCACCTAAAGTACCAATGTTGGATACATTAGCAATGCCAGCATTGTTACAATATGGACTACTACTGTATGAAATTATATTTGTGGGTGCTGCTAAAACGGTATAACTGTAATTTGGCCCACCATTATTTTTTAAACTTAAAGTAGCCATATCATAAGCATTTACACCAAAGGCTGCTAAGTCTGAGTTAATGCCAGCAAGGGTTTCGTTAGATGAAAATACATAATAGGATAACGTTGTGCCAGCTATTTGGCAAGGTATATTTACGGTGCTTGTATTGCCCGTAAAGCTTGCTTGTATTAATGAAGAGTTTAAATATCCATCTTTACTGTATCGAAGATATACATACTCTCCAACTGCCGGGGTACTAGCCATTGCTATGGTAACTGCTACAGGAGTATTAGCTACAACGCTTGCTGCTACTGGGCTTTGGGTAACTGTACTAATAATTGTTGGATTAAAATTTGTCTCCAATAATTCCATATCACTTGTGCCAGCGTTTTTCATAATGTTAAAAGTGTAAAAATTTCCACTCACCACATTATTTATTTCACCATCTATACCGGCACCGCCAAAAAAATAATTTGCTCCATTTGCAAAACCTGCTTGTATAAAATTGCCATAAGATAATATATTTGGTGTTGAACCTACACGCCAGTTTTGTGAATAATCTGGGGAAGCAATTGTGCCTATATGAAAAGCCCAGCGTTGAAAACCACTTTGGTTAGCCTGCATTCTACCTTGTTTAAAAAGTCCAAGGTCTGCCATAGCTACTCTTGGAGTAGTATTTATAGAACTATACAAAACAGTAGGTTGTGCAAAAGCACAAAAACTATTAAAACATACTAAAAGATATGCGAAGTATTTTTTTGTCATAAAGTTATTTTTGGAAATTAGTTATTTAAAGCAAATTTTAAAGTTTATAGTAACATTTTAGGTTCATAAACAATCATGTATAAAATTACTTAAATTTTATTCACAAATAATTTGTTTTAATAAATACTTTATTTTTTTATATTAAATATTATTTACCGACAAGTAGTTAAAGGATTTATACTTTTTTTAAAATAAAATACCAGCTATTTTAGCTGGTATTTTATTCTTTTATTAAAGAGTACAGTTTAATAAATACTTATATTGATAGTGTCTTTACTTACCATCCTTATTTTACCTTTAATCATATTTTCATTTTCTTTAGGTATACAAACTGGTTTTATATTCGTTGCTGTATCTACCATTGCAATTTCTCCCGTTATCATTTTCCTATCATATATAGGAGCAATTATTAAAGGCTTTTTTATTATGGGTTTTACAGTCAATTTTTTTATGGGGGTGTCCTTCAAATTTATTATGTTTAAACCACCAGCAATAATATTTACATTATTTGTGTCTATAGAAAAAGGTCTACCAATTGTATTCATTTTCTGGGTATC
>JAYUJS010000487.1:0-6301 GCA_043765095.1 Ferruginibacter sp. | reverse complement strand
TAATAAGCCAATTATTACCACACAGAGTATAGAGCCACCAATAGTACCTTCCCATGTTTTTTTAGGAGATATTTTTGAAAAAGGCGTTTTACCTATTAATGATCCAACTAAATATTGCATGGTATCGTTAATCCAAATAGAGAAGATAATACCGCATGGAAAGAGATACGAATATTTTTTGAAATCAATGTCGTTTTTGCTTAAATCAATCCCTAAACTAATGTACATTATAAGTGGTAAAATAATGTAAGGCAAAGCAAATACCAAATAAACTCTATACCCTTTTGGTTTAATAATTTTTACAATTTTTGCAAATTCATATAGGCAGCCAAACATTATTACAGTAAACAAAATAGTAAAAGTATATCCATTTATAAATAACCCTGCTAACATTATCACCACAAATATTAACGCAGTTAAAGCCCTTGTTTTAAATACTTCTTTATTTAGTGCCATATTTTTTGTTTGATATTTAAACTTATCCCTTTCCTAATGCATTTTCAATCTCTTTTTCTTATTGCTTGCCTCTATATTTTCTTTGGAGAAAACTCTTTTTTTATTGCCTTTACTTTTATTTTAAATAGTTACAATAGTTTTAATTAAAGTTATTAAATGTATTAAAAATGGTCTTTTTGTATCATCTATTTTGTACCTATTTACTTTAATATCAAATAGTACAATAATGCAATGCCCCGTTGCACTATTGGCTAATAGTTTTAGTTTAAATGATTGGCAAAATTATTAACTCGGTCTTTACCTTCCATCAGTGCATTTTCATCATCTACTATGTAACTCCTATTTTTTATAGAGTATTTTGTAAGCAGAGAAAATAATCCAATCAATACTATCATAGCAGCAATACCTACACTCCAATGTATGGATGGCTCTAATTTATCTAAATCCACCTTTCCAGTTTTTTGCTGCATGATGTACAGTGATGTAAGTACAAATGTATTGTTTAAAAAATGTGCAATAATATTTACCCATATATTTTTAGTTTTATAAAACATAAGACCAAGTACAAAACCAAGCAAAGCCCTGCTTAAAAATAAGTAAATAGAACTATGCACTAAGCTAAATAAAATAGAAGTAAGAATAATAGAAAGCATTGGTTTTTGAGACCAACGCACTAACATGTTTTGTAATGTTCCTCTAAAAAAAACCTCTTCAAACATTGCTGGAAAAAACGCCATTATAAACAACGCTACAATATATTCTTGCATACTGGTTATATTGCTTAAAGCCGTTGCTTGTTTATTGTACAATGCTTCCATTTTTTTTGCAGCTACATCAATACTTGGTAAATGTGCCACTACATACTTTGTAAAATCTGATAAAGGATTTACATCTATACCAGCAACGAATATTATCATAAAAGCAAGTAATATTTGAAATACATTTATATGCTTACTAAAACCCAACCAAATAACATTTTTACCATGGCATACAAAACTCCACATTACAGCAGGCACAAACATAAGCAGCATTGAGCCAAGCACTTGCGATGCTCTAACAAGCCCTAAATTTTGTGGAAGAAACATAGCTTTTAATAATACATCTGTATCTGTAATTTTTGCGCCTGCTGGTAGCATTTGCAAAGCAAAAAATGCTTGTACTGCACCTGCTAATACAGCCCCAAAACCTACAAATGCAAACAAAAAACCCATTTGCCCCAGCCCTGTAAACCCTTTTATACTTCTATACTCCATTGATATTTTTTTAAATTATTTCTTTCACATTACATTTATAAAGTTCAAAATAAAAGACAAAACATGTCTTTGCCAGCAGGTTGGTTAAAAAACTAAAAATTCAATAAACTCTTTATAAACTTGCCAATGAAGCTCAATTAGATAACTAAAGCTTAATACAAAAAAAACTAACTTTTCATTTATTAACCAGAATAAAATAAATAGTAATTTTGCATGCAATATACTCAATTTCGATTTTTTAATATTTAGTTTATTATTAGTGGTTGAATAATATATTTTAAACAAAATTGTTAATATATTGATACACGAATTTATAAAAAACTAACTTTCAACTTTTCACCATGCCATCAATAGGACATATACAATTACCCGAGTTTCCGCTATTACTTGCACCAATGGAAGATGTGAGCGACCCTCCTTTTAGAGCAGTATGCAAAGCAAATGGTGCAGATGTAATGTACAGCGAATTTATAAGCAGCGAAGGCTTAATAAGAGACGCCATGAAAAGCAGAAAAAAATTAGATTTTAATGAGGAAGAACGCCCATTTGCCATACAAATATTTGGAGGCGATGAAGATGCTATGGGGCAAAGTGCGGCTATTTGTGAAGCAGTAAATCCAGATTTTATAGATATTAATTATGGCTGCCCTGTAAAAAAAGTAGCGCTAAAAGGTGCTGGGGCTGGCGTTTTGAAAGATATTGATTTAATGGAGCGTCTTACAAAATCGGTGATAGCAGGCACAAAACTACCTGTAACTATAAAAACAAGGCTTGGCTGGGATGATGCTACAAAAAATATAGAAGAAGTGGCTGAGCGCATGCAAGACATAGGCGTGGCGGCTATATCCATACATGGGCGTACTCGTAGCCAGTTGTACAAAGGTGAGGCAGATTGGGCACTTATAGCAAAAGTAAAAAACAACCCACGTATAAAAATACCTGTATTTGGAAACGGAGATATTGATAGCCCACAAAAAGCAAAAGAATATAAAGAAAGATATGGTGTAGATGGTATTATGATTGGCCGTGCTGCCATTGGTTACCCTTGGATATTTAGAGAAATAAAACACTTTATGGCTACGGGTGAAGTGCTACCTGCACCTACATTAGAAGAACGTATAAAAGTTTGCAAAACACATCTTGATAAATCTATAGAATGGAAAGGGCAAATTGTAGGTATAAACGAAATGCGCAGGCACTACACCAATTATTTGAAAGGATTACCAGGTATAAAAGATTTTCGCCTACGCCTTGTAACCCTTTACCAGCCTAGCGAAATACATGAAGTATTGGATGAAATAACTACTCATTACCAAGATTATAATTTTGAAAGAATTCCAATAGAGTTGGTGGATTATCATGAAAATTGCCCATTGTAGATGTTAGACGTTAAATTTTTTAAATATTAGAAATAAGACTAAGGCGTTTTATTTTTTTTGCGGTGAAGGGGTAAGCATTACTGGGCATTGGTTCGGGCTTTCCGTTCCTATCTTTCTGTTCGTTCCTCACAAAAAGGATATCCACTTCTATCCCGCCGCTGTTCAACGTAGTATCTATTTTCATCATTTATACTATTTTAAAATCTAATTTAGTCCAATTTTTTAAAAATAACAGATGCCAGCCTAAGCTTGTCGAAAGCGGGTTTCTTTATGAGTATTGGGATCGACAAGCTCACCTTGACAACACTTTAGATTGGACTATTTTAATTTGTAATAGGTATTATTACCAAATAGATTGTGCATTTTTTTACGATTAATTATTAACAAAAATTAGTTTAGAAATATGTGCAAACATCTGCTTTATCTACGGGCTTACTATTTAAAATAATTTTAAAATACAATTGGTATTATTGTATAATTTTAATTCTAAACATACATACTCCGTATGACCCAAACACAAATTCTCCTCACAAATTTTGAAGAAATAAGAAGACGAAGTATAAAACTTTGGAAAGGCATTTCAGCAGAAAATTATTTTTGGAAACCAGACACATCAGCAATGCATTGCTTAGAAATGGTGCGGCATGTATTAGAAGCCGAATATTGGTTTTTAGACCTTATAAAAAGCAGGGGCGATAGCAGCAATTTTATTTCGCCATGGGTTGATAGGCCATATACTAACTTGCAAGATGAGTTAGACTTTGCAAAACCGTACAGGGTAATATTTATAGATGCCGTAAAATCATTTACTACAAAAGATTTGAACACAATAGAAATACATAGAGTAGAAAAAAAACAGCGTAGAATACTTAGTGATTATTTACAGCGCATTGCTTACCATGAGGCTGTGCACACAGGACAAATGCTTTCATACCTCAGAACTTTGAGGGTAGAAATACCTTCTGTGTGGGATTAAAAAAATACCGCATTTTTAAAAAGCGGCATTTTTTAACTAAAGTTGTGATGTGGCAGCACTGGGCCAAAATGCATTTTTTTCAATTTTCTATTTTTGTTTAAATCATCTGCGGCAGTTTCATAGCCTTTATTAGCAATATCTACAACTAATTTTTTTGCGCTCGCTTTCTTTTTGCTTACCAGCATTATGCTTGTAAATGCTACAGCTGCTGCACCAAGTGTAATTTTTGAAAATAGTTTCATGTCATTTATTTTTAAAAATTAGGGCTAAAATCATACCAATTATTTTTATTTACAAATTTGTCATGTTAAAAATACTAAACATAAAGAATTTCTAAATTGATTTGTCAAATTTTTAAATTAATTTTTGCAGAGTTGTTAAGGTTTGAAAGGTTTACTATATTATAAAACCTAGAAAAACTAACCATTAAACAAAATAATTAGCATAAAAAATCCCCACATTACTGTGAGGAAATTTTAAAGCGTGTTTATATAACTTAGATATTAATAATCTTTGCTGTAACCACCACCGCCGCCAGAACGACCACCGCCGCCACCGTAACCGCCGCTTCCACCGCTACGTCCACCGCCGCCGCCGTATCCACCGCCACCACCTGAACGACCACCGCCGCCGCCGCCGTATCCGCCGCCGCCTCTGTTACCACCACCGCCGCCGCCGTAGCCACCGCCACCACTGCGTTTTTTGTAATCGTCACCTTCAGCACGTGGCTGAGACTCGTTTACAATTAATTTACGACCTTGAATTTCAACTTCGTTTAATGCAGCGATTGCAGCTTTAGCAGCTTCATCGTCTTCCATTTCTACGAAACCGAAACCTTTGCTACGGCCATTCATTTTGTCTTTTAAAATTTTTGCACTTGATACAGCGCCATACTCAGTAAAGAGTGTGCTTAAGTCTTCGTCAGTCATAGACCAGCTAAGATTTCCTACGTAAATGTTCATTGTAATAAACTTTTTTTAAATAAAATAATTAATGCCCTGGACATTAGTGCTACAATGAACTGAAAACTACTTAAGAAAAAATAAAATCAGCCAACATTAAAACTAAGATTCCTACAGACGATACAAAAGTAAGTGTATTATTAATGCAAACATCAAACGATACGCTTTTTTTTGAAATGTGTAATCATTCCCCATCGGCGAATGCAGTAATCGCCAATGGGGAGCACCTACAAAAAAGCCGCTTGCTTTTTAGCAAACGACTTTTAAAAATTTCAAATTTATTATTCAGCACCTACTTCAAATTCTACTTCGGTTTCGTTGCCGTTACCAAAATCAATATTTGCTTTGTAAGTACCTAGTTCTTTAATATCGTCTACTATTGTTATACGACGACGGTCAATTTCGTATCCTTTTTGCTCTTTAATAGCACGAGCTATTTGAACGGAAGTAACGCTACCAAATATTTTACCACTTGTACCAGTTTTTGCACCAATTTTAAGTGGGCTTTCTTTTAGTACAGCTATTACGTTATTTAATTCCGCTAATAATTTGGCTTCTTTTTTAGCTTGGTGTTTCACTTTTTCCTGCATTTGTTTCATATTGCTAGGACTAGCTTCTACCGCTAATTTTTGTGGTATTAAAAAGTTACGACCGTATCCATTTTTTACAGTAACCAACTCATTGGCGCCGCCAAGGTTGTTTACATCTTGTATTAGTATTACCTGCATTTTTTTGCATTTTTACCCAAATCAATTCAATCTATAAATTGAATTAATCTTTCTCTACTTAAAGATTAGGGTGGTTAAAAAAATTAGTATTAAGTATTTAGTATTGAGTATTCAGATATGTCCCTGAAATAGTTGAATACTATCTCAATACTAACATCTCAATACTCCGTACTGCTTTTCTATTTCATTAAATCTGTAACATAAGGTAAAATAGCCATTTGACGAGCTTTCTTTACTGCTTCGCCTACTTTACGTTGAAACTTTAGAGAGTTTCCTGTAAGGCGACGTGGCAATAATTTACCTTGTTCGTTTAAAAATTTTTTTAAGAAATCACCATCCTTATAATCAATATAACGGATGCCCATTTTCTTAAAGCGACAATATTTTTTTGGACGCTTTTCAGCTTTTACAGCTGTTAGATATTTAATCTCATTTGCTTTTGCCATGGTTATGCTTCCGATTTTTGTGATGGTTCAAAATGTTTTACACCACTTCTCTTTCTACCATTGTACTCCACGGCGTATTTATCGAGTACTGTGTACATGTG
>JAYUJS010000486.1:0-2366 GCA_043765095.1 Ferruginibacter sp. | reverse complement strand
AAAGTAGAAAAACCATTTCCTTATAATTTTATTGGTAAATGGCAAGGCAAAATAAAATGGTACAGCAATGGTAAATTTAAAATGGAATTTACGATGCGTTTAAATGTACAACCTACAGATAGTGCTGGGAAATATACTTGGCAAATAATATATGGAGATGATAAAAAAGATAATCGTCCGTATTTTTTAAGGGCTGTAGATACTGCAAAAGGCCATTGGATTGTAGATGAAAATGATGGTATAAAATTGGATAGCTATGTAGCAGGAAATAATGTGCACAGTGCATTTACGGTACAAAATTCAACCATAGTGGACAATTACTCCGTAAGTGGAAATACAATGGCAGTTGAGTTCTTTACCATTTTGCTAAAAGAGCCCATTAAATCCGGCCAGGGAACGGAAGAAGTGCCATTTGTAGATTCGTATAGGGTAGTAAGTTTTCAAAAGGGTGTGTTGAAGAAAATAGAGTAATTTTATTTAGAGAAATTAATCAAAGAGATATGTCAAAAAATTCAGAATTATTTTTAGAAAAAAGTGCTACCAAAGCTGTAGAGCTTGACCACCGTAAAAAAATAAATTTTAATATTGGTAAGTACAACTCCAAAGTGCCGGAAGGTAAATTACAATTTGTAGATGAACATATTGTAAGAGAAAAAGCAAAAAATGTAAAGTGGAGAGCAATAGAAAATTTGGATACTTATTTAGAAATGTTTGAGAAAAATTTTACTAGCCGTGGCGGAAAAGTTATTTGGGCAGAAACTGCTGCCGATGCAATGGATGAAATAATTAAAATTTGCAAAGCAAAAGAATGCAAAACTTTGGTAAAAAGTAAGAGCATGGTTACTGAAGAAATTCACTTAAATGATAACTTAGAAAAATATGGTATTGATAGCATAGAAACAGACCTTGGAGAATATATACAACAACTAGATGGCGAAACGGCTTATCATATTGTAACACCTGCAATGCATAAAAGCAAAGAAGATGTGGCAAAACTGTTTCATGAAAAATTGGGTACGCCAATAGATTTAACGCCTGAGCAACTTACCTTAAAAGCTAGAGAAATACTGAGAGAAAAATATGTGGAAGCGGAAGTAGGTGTAACAGGCGCAAACTTTATTATTGCAGATACTGGTGCAATTGCAGTTACAGAAAATGAGGGTAATGGCAGATTAAGTTGTGCATTTCCTAAAACGCATATTGCCATTGTTGGTATAGAAAAAATGATTCCATCACTTAAAGATTTAGGATTATTTTGGCCCCTGCTTAGCACATTTGGTACAGGGCAAAAGATAACGGTTTACAATAGTATTATTGCTGGTCCAAAACAGAGCAATGAAGAAGATGGCCCTGAAGAAATGTATGTGATATTGTTAGACAATGGCCGTACAAATATTTTGGAAAACCCTAGGCAGAGAGAAAGTTTGTATTGTATAAGATGTGGTGCTTGTTTAAATGCTTGCCCGGTTTATAAAAATATTGGTGGCTTTAGTTATGGTACAACTTATAGTGGCCCTATTGGAAGTGTTATTACGCCTAATTTACAAGGTATGGAAGATTTTAAACACCTTAGCCATGCATCTTCACTATGCGGTAACTGTACCGAAGTGTGTGCAGTAAAAATAAACCTACACGAACTTTTATTAGACAATAGAAAAGAAGCTGCCGAAGAAGGTATGGCAACCATAGCCGAAAAAGCTGCATGGAAAATGTGGAAGTTTGCAAGTATGCATAGAGGTATAATGAATATAGGTAATGGCCCACTGAAAAATAAAGTAGTAAATGGAATTTTTAAAGGCTGGTCTAAGCATAGAAGCGATTTAAACTTTAGCAAGAAAACATTTAATGAAATGTGGAAGGAGCGAAGTAAAAATTGACGTAACTTCAATAAAATTATTTTATAAGTTTGTTCCACAGAATACTGGGGCATACTCCATAGGGAACAATACCTGTCTAGCAAGACCAAACTGCCGGGACTCTTGTGAGCGAATCAAAATGTCATGCTGGACTCTGTGCAGGTGACCATTGATTCTCTTGCTTGGTTTCTTGAGCTTGTCCTTCAAGAATGATTCCAAGATCGAAATCGGCACGCCTTTAAGCGGTGTTGTTGAAGAGGTGTTTGTCACAGCTGGCCAGCAAGTGAGCGCAGGAACACCGTTATTCCGTATCGACACCCGCGATGCCCGTGCCGCTTTGGCGGTGGCGCAAGCACAAGCGCGCAGCGGTGTCCAATCGATCGCGGCGGCGCAGACACGGCTCCGCGTGGCTCAAAATCAGTTGGCGTTGTTTCGCGGGGTTTCGGACGCTCGCGCTGTATCGCGGTTGGAGGTCGTCGACCGGGAAGGTGCGGTTGCCGATGCGCGTGC
>JAYUJS010000485.1:0-2368 GCA_043765095.1 Ferruginibacter sp. | reverse complement strand
TCTTACTTAAAATATGATTTGCACTTCGTAAGCAAAACAGATACTGCACAAAATGCAATGGTAAGAATATTTTCAGATTATAGAGTAGGAGGATAAATAAAATTTAAATTATAATAACATGAAATATTTTTTATCAATTTTATTAGTTGCATTTTCTACAAAATCTAATGCCCAAGGCGGTAATAAAACTGTAGAATTATGTGAGTATAAATATCCAACAGAAATAAACCTAGTAGCTGATGTAAAATCTAATGATGCTTACTACAAACCTATATAAAATTTAATTGATAAATACGGTGTAATAAAGTTAGAAAAGAGCAATTCTAAATTTTACCCTAACGCCTTATTTACAAACGAAGAGTGGTTTGTTTTGTTAAATGCTAGTATTGAAAGAATGTGGGAAATTACTGAAAATACACTTGAAGAAAAGAGAGATGATAAAGGTAAGTTATTACAACTAGAAGAAAAAGCAGATAGTGGCACTTCTGCTTATAAAAAGATAGTAATTAGAGCCCAATTTAATTTTGAAAATTATGTAAGAAATTATCAAAATATTAGTGAAATAAAAGACATAAAAGTAACTGACTGCTTCTATACAGATGCAAGAAATTTAATTGAAAGATTGCATCTAGATTTTGCTAACAAAAATGGGCTTATGCATCCAACTGAACCTATTAACCTTGTAGATGTAGAAAAAATTATACAATATATATCTTTTTACAATGACTTAAAAATAAATAATTACAGCAAGGGGAAAATGACAAAAGGTGAAGCAGATATTATGATGAGCGATGTATTAGATTATTACTATAATGAAATAATGACTTATGCAAGAGTGGGAGAAGCCAAAGAGGTAGCTATAAAAAAAGCTACAGATGAGGAAGACGAAGATTCGTACTCATTAGAACAATTGAATAGCAATGTAAAAAACTATAATGTAGAAACGACTAATAAAGTTGTTGCAATAAAGAAAAATTCTAAAGAACCCCAAAAATAAAACCCTAATACAAAAAAGAAGTTGCAAAAAATACGGTAACAAAAAAAGTAGAAAAACGTGGCATTTATTTAGACGAACTATTTAAAACAAAGGATAAAAATGAAACTAAAAAAACAACCGTTATAAATGATGATATAAATGTTTCTGATTATTTTAAAGAGAAAAAAAATTATACTCAATTTATAAAAGCTAGCATTACTTTAAAAAATAATTTCACAAAAAAATATAACGAAAAAGACCCACCTAAATTGCAACAAATAATTGTAAAATTTACAGATCAGTATTACAATGGCTTTAGTATTTTAAAATTAGATGAACAAAGCAAACAAAACGATGTAACTATTTTTTATACAAAGACAAATATAAATATGCTTGCAAGTACTGAATATATAATTGAGAAAAATAATAAAACCTCTTATGCTGCTTATTACAAAGAAGAAGATAATATGCATATAAGTTTTAAAGCATTTTTAGCTATACCATCTGCAATAAAAAATGCTAAAGCGCACGTAAAAATAAATTACGGAGCTAGTACGGTAGATTTTGTAAGGCATGATTTACTTATCAATGATAATATGGTAGCATCATACACCAAGTATAAAAAAGAATAGGTATATACGCTTAGGTCGCCCACTAAACTAAAAAGTGCTACCTTGGCTAAATAGATAAAAAATTTAGCTTTATTGGTGTGAATTCTATAATGTTTAACTAACAATTTAAAGATGATAAAGACTGTTATGAGTACCTAGCATCAATAAAATGGGCTGATAATTTATATGTTTGTAAGAAATGTAAAAAACACAAAATACTGCATAGGTAAAAAGCCATTTTCGGGGCGATGTATAAAATGTAAATACGATGAAAGTCCCATTGCAGGAACAATGTTTGATAAGTGTAAGTTTTCATTATTAATTGAATTTTACATCGCTTTTAAAATTAGTACTAAGAAAAAAGGGATGTCCACTTTAGAATTAAGTCATGAGTTTGAACTGCGACAACCAACATGTTGGGAGTTTAAATGGATTACACGATGGAATAGGCACTAAAAAGTGGATAGATGGAGTAAGCTATATTGGTAGATGGAATGAAGGTAAAAAAGAAGGTAAGGGAGTTTTTACAAATGCAGATAGCTCAACCTCTACTGGTACTTTTATTAATAATGCTAAAGAAGGAAGTTTTGTAATTAAATATCCAAATGGGGATTACAAGTCAGGTATTTTTAAAACAATAAAAGAGAAGGGGTATGGTTGTATACCTTTGCTAATAAAAATAGCTCCACTACCAATTAATTAAACAATATTAGAAACGGTGAATATGTTTTTACAAAAATAAATGGCTTTTACCTAAAAGCCAACTATGCCAATGATGTAA
>JAYUJS010000484.1:0-21105 GCA_043765095.1 Ferruginibacter sp. | reverse complement strand
TTGTGTTGGTAAAAGAAGCAAATATGGCTATGGAAAGTGAATATGAAGTACCAGTAATTGTACCTTTAAAAGAAGGCACTTGGTACAGAGTTATTTTTATTGGAGATATTACCTCTAAATTGTACGAAGTAAGAATGTTTGATTGGAATGAAAAACAAGTAGTTTACCAAAAGAAAATGTGGGGCGATGTAGATGGAAATGTTATTAACTACGATTACATTCCTCGTTTTACAGAATACCACATGATAAAACCGTTGCAAGTAAATAAAAAGAAAAAACAACTTACTGGTTATATCATGCTTTTTAAAAAATATATAAAACAAGAAATAAAAAATTAAATAAAATGGTTATCAATACAAATGGTAACCATTTTTATTTTAAGCTAATATTATTTCGCACTGCTTTTCTTGAAGGAAACCAAGCCGCAATAAAAGAAATACTAATGGCGGTAATAGCAACAATTAAGAAATCTATTAATATCATTTTTACAGGGAAATAATCAATTAAAAAAGACCCGCCGTTTAATTTTATTAAATGAAATTTTAATTGTAAAATGCTAATAATAATTGCTAAAATAATACCAAAAATACTGCCAACAATACCCAATAATAACCCCTCTGCTAAAAATATTTTTTGTATTCCAAATTTTGTTTCACCCATACTACGAAGAATATTAATATCCTGTTGTTTTTCCAATACTAACATAGTAAGCGCACTTACTATGTTAAATGCTGCTATAATTAAAATAAGTGTAAGCACTAAATAAATAGCCCATTTTTCTAAACGCATAGTACTATATAAATTTGCATTTTGCTCATACCTACTTTGTACAGTATATTCTTTACCTAACATGGCAGCTATCTTTATTTTTGCTTCATTATCATTTTCATTGGGTATTAGTTTTATTTCCATAGCAGAAAATTCATCTTCCGCAAAGCCCATTTGTTGTTTCACAAAAGCTAAATTGGTAATAGCATATCTATCATCTATTTCTTGTTGTATGCTAAAAATACCCATGGGAATTGCATTTCCTTCGCTCATAGCATCTTCAATATTATTTGCAGTAGTTTTTTTTGGAAGAATGATGGTTACAATAGAAGACGGCAAAGCTTCACTAACTCTTATGGAGGCTTTGCTTTGCACCCCATAACCTAAAACCAATTTTGGATTATCTGCATCACCAATATCAAAAGTACCACTGGTTATTTTTGGTAAAATGCCACTAATGTTTTTATAGTTTTCATCTACTCCTTTTAATGTAGGTACAGTTTGGGAGTCTTCATTTTTAAGTAATGCTTTTTCTTCTGCTATCAATGAAGAGCCAAATATATATGACTGTTTGTTAATATTATTTATTTGTGTTGTAGTTAGTAAAAATGTTTTTCCATTGGTAGGTGTAATTTTTATATCGCTGTAGAATGAAGAGTACAAAGATTTTACCAAATTTTCAAAACCATTAAAAACGCTCAATACCAAAATTTGTGCGCAGGTAGCAATGGCAATAATAGTAACACTAAGCCATGCAATAATATTGATGGCATTTGCAGATTTTTTTGCCCTAAAATATCGCCAAGCAAAGTAGAGGTACAATGGTGAAAGATTGAAGGTTGTTGAATATTGTTGAAGGTTTAAAGTTCAAAGTTGAAAGTTGAAAGTTGATCTTGATATGTTTATAAGTTTGCAACATGGTTCAACATATTATAATATCAATCTTCTAGTCGGTCATCGAGGTTTCTTTCCTCTTCGGTGGGGATAGAGGGGACTATCGAATTTAGTGGGCTGTGGCTGGGTCTTTGATCTTTTATTTCTTTAAAAAGCACTTCCATTTTATCTACATAATCAAGCGTATCATCAATATAAAATGTAAGTTGTGGCATACTCCTCAGCTGATGACGTACTCTAGCGGTTAATTCTTTTTTTATTTCCCAAGCTTGCTCTTGTATTTTATTTAAAGCACCTACAGTATCTTTTACTTGAAACATGCTCAAGTATATTCTTGCATCAAATAAATCGGGAGTAATTTTTACAGCTGCTATAGAAACCATGCCGCCATCCATCATTGTAAGCCCCTTTCTTTGAAATATTTCGTTTAAATCTTTTTCTATTACAGTAGCTACTTGCTTTTGCCTTTTACCTTCTAACATAATTTTACACATTTAATAACTGTAAAATTAGTTACTTTGCCGTTTATAGCACATTATTTATACAATGAAGAAATATTCTCTCGTTTTTGCGTATTTAAAGGATTACAAACTGGCATTATTTTCTTATATAATTTGTACTATACTTTCAATTTTTTTTGGCGTTGCATCTCTTTTTATGATGTTTCCTTTTTTAGAAGTATTATTTTTAGGTAAGCAAAAGGCATCTACATCTACAAGCGATTTTAAGCCATCTTTTTTTGGAGGAATAAAACAAAGTGTAACAGATTGGGTAGGAGCTGGAGAGAAACTAGAAGTACTTTCAACAGTTTGTATTTTGATAATTACTTGCGTTGTTTTAAAAAATTTATTTTTATACCTAGCTAATCGTTCATTAATGCCAGTTAAAAATAAAGTATCTACTAGGTTTAGAGTAGATATTTTTAATAAAGTATTGAGCTTACCAATTGGGTATTTTACTGAGCAGCGCAAAGGAGATTTAATGCAAAGAATGACAGGGGATGTGGGGCAGGTAGAAAGCTCTGTGCTTGGTGCATTAGAAGGCTGGGTAAAAGACCCACTCACAATTATTGTAAATTTAATAGTACTGTTTACTATAAATGCAGAATTAACTTTTATTATTTTATTATTTATACCATTAATGGGTTTTCTAATAGGTAGGGTAGGGCGATCTTTAAAAAAACCTTCTGGTATTATTGCTCAAAAAAGTGGGGAGTCCATTTCTATATTAGATGAAACACTTACTGGGCTAAGGGTTATTAAAGCATTTAATGTAGAAAAATCTATACGCAAAAAATTTTCTGATAATAGTTATTTTTTATTAAAAATGAATAATAAAATTGGCTACAGGCAAAGCCTTGCAAGCCCAATGAGCGAAGTGCTTGGTGTAACAATGTTTACATTTATTTTATGGTGGGGTGGCAGACAAATTTTTTTAGAAGGTAATTCGTATATGACAGGTTCAGTTTTTTTAGGTTACATGGCTATGTTTTTTGGTATAATTGATCCAGCAAAAAGTATATCTGGGGCATTTAGTAATTTACAAAGAGGTACAGCAGCTATAGAAAGAATACAAGAAGTATTGAATGCACCAAATACGGTAAATGAAAATCCTGATGGTAAAAAAATAACTGCATTTAAAGAAAGTATAGAATTTAAAAATGTTAGTTTTTATTATGATGATGCTGCTATTTTAAAGAATATAAGTTTTAAAGTAGAAAAAGGAAAAACGGTTGCACTGGTTGGTAGCAGTGGCGCAGGTAAATCTACACTAGCTGATTTGATACCACGCTTTCATGATGCAAGTGGCGGAGAAATATTAGTGGATGGCGTTAATATAAAAGACTACTCATTATTTTCTTTGCGTAGCCTTATGAGTATAGTAACGCAAGAGCCTATTTTGTTTAATGATAGTATTGCAAATAATATAGCACTTGGTATGGAAAATTGTAGTAGAGAAAAAATAATTGAAGCAGCAAAAATTGCCAATGCACATTTATTTATTGAGAAAAAAGACCAAGGCTATGATACAAATATTGGTGATAGAGGAAGCAAATTAAGTGGTGGTGAAAGACAGCGTTTAACCATTGCTAGAGCAGTTTTAAAAAATCCTCCCATACTTATTTTAGACGAAGCTACTTCATCGTTAGATACCGAAAGCGAACGCTTGGTGCAAGATGCTATTAATAATTTGATGGAGAATAGAACCTCAGTGGTAATAGCACATAGACTTAGTACTATCAAACACGCAGACGAAATTCTTGTACTTAAAAAAGGTGAAATTGTAGAGCGTGGCACACATAATGGATTGATAGAACAAGAAGGTTTTTATAAGCGTTTGGTAGATATGCAGGAAGTAAAATAAATTAATTGGACAACTTAGATAGTCTGTAAAAGCTTAAAAGATTTGTCAATCTTTAATTATGAGCGTCTCAAGCTAACCCTAAAATTATGGTAAGTTTTTATAGTATAGACCAAACAAAATATGACGTTTGAGAACAATCTAACTAGTCCAATAAATTAATTAAAAATCAACTTTCTCTTTACTCCCAATAATTTATCAAAGAAAACAATTTCTTTCTTATTTTCATTGATGAGGGCTTTATTTCCGAGAAATATTTCTGCTCCTTTTTGGTAAAAATTAAGAAACAATGTATCAGCATTTTTTGTATACTTACCAGGATAAGAGGTATTTTTTACACTATCAAATAGCTGCATATAAAATTCGAAATAATTATTTTCTCTTATGGTAAAATAGGAATCGTTTAAATCACCAACAGCTTTGTACTTTGTAATAACTGATGAGGCATCAAATTGTGCTTTGTCTTTTTTAAATGCGTTGCTAGGCAAGCATGAATAAATAAATATTGCAGTTGCAAATATGGTTGCAGCAAGTGTAGTTGTTTTCATTGTTCAAAAATAAGTTTTGTAAATCTAAAAGCTGAAGAATATTTTTTAAGATTTAATTAAAAATATAACTATTTGATAGAAAGGTTGGCAACCCTAGACACCGTTTTATAAACTAAATTTTAATGCTAAATTTATCACTCTTCCATCAATAGGTGCCCACAAAGTTTTAAATGTAGGATAAGAAACTGTTCCATCATACAATGCTTCTATTTTGCTTTGGCGGTAGTCTAAAATATTTTCACAATTAAGCACCGCAGTAAAATGTTTTGCAAATTTCTTTTCTACAAGTCCAGCCATAAATAAATAATCTGGCGTTTTGCTTCCATCATTTCTGTATTGAAATCCATTATACGAACCTTCTAATCCTGCCCTCCAGCCGCCATCAAATCCTTTTACTACTGTAAATGCTGCTCTTGTTTTTGGTGTGTAAGGCACAAAAATATTAGTGGTTAAATAATTTCTATTGGCTATCGTATAGGTTACACCTGCGTACAATTCCAATTCATTTAGCGTTAGTTTTATGTAAGTATCAAATCCTTTTGTTGTAATACTTTTACCAGCATTTAAAAAATATGTTTCACCAAAAATATTCGCTTCGCTTATAATAGGCGTTGTAATATCTGTTAAAAAGAAAGCATGGTTTATAAATAATTCATTTTTGCCCCATGTATATTTATAATTTATTTCTGCATTGTACCCAATAGACTTTTCTGCTTTTACATTTGCAGCCAATGGTCGTATTGATTGTATAGCAGCATCGGTAATTTGTGTATTTAATGCATTGGGTATTTTGTAGCCAAAGCCAATGCCAGCCCTTGTTCCCCAGTGTTTGTTAAAGTGATGAATAAATGCTAGCCTTGGTAAAAAAAAGTTACCATAGTTTTTTGTAATATCATTTCTTACGCCAGCTTCTATTACAGTTTCGTCATTTATTTTGTAAGTATTTTGTACAAATAAACCGAATGTACTATTGCTAAAATTATTTAATGGTATAAACTGTGAAGGCTTTTTTATAAAACTTTCATTAATAAAATTTATGCCAGCTACAATATTATTTTTCTTGTAAGGAATAAGTATAGATACTTCACTAAAAAAATTATTTTGTTCTCCTTTAAACCGATGAAAGTTTGTATTTATATCTCTAAGAAAACTGCAATAACTTGTTTTTATTTCTAGCTTGTTATTGTGTGCAAGTGTAGAAGATAAAACTGCATCAACAGTAGTTCTAGCGATATTATTTTCTTCAAAAAACTGATGTATGTTATCAGCTTTATTATTGATGAGTGTTATATCTCCACCAATTCTTTTTTCAAAAACGGTATTTAAGCCAATTGCTATATTCGTATTTTTTGTAGGGTAAAAAAACAAGCGTGGGTGAAATATTGTTGCACTTGTTTTAGGTACATCGGTAAATCCATCATTATTTACATCTATTGCTTGTTGATTAGTGTAACCACCAAAAAATGTGTAACCAACTTTGCTATATTTTTTTGCCACAAATACATTTACATTTTTTTCATTGAGCGTACTTGCATTTATTGTAACAATACCATCTTGTTTTGTAGTTGGTTTTCTGCTAATAATATTTACCAATCCTCCTATAGCACCGCCACCGTATAAGGTAGATGCTGAGCCTTTAATAAGTTCCACTTGCTTTAAATCTAATGGTGGAATACTAAGCACACCAAAGCCCCCACTAAAGCCTTCGTATAAAGGCATGCCATCTTTTAGTATTTGTGTGTATTGCCCGCTAAGCCCCTGTATACGCACATTCGCATTGCCACTTACCGCACTTGTTTGTTGTATTTGCACACCGCTTACATCACCTAATATGCTAGCAATGTTAGCAGGTTTTATGGTGTTTTCTTCATCCATTGCCTCTTTGCTAAGTACTTCTACTTTTAAAGGGGAGTTTTCTATTTTTTGATTGTTTCGGGTGGAAGATACAATGGTAACCTCTTCTAATTTAGACTCCGCTTTTTCCATAGCAACTATTATCATTCCTACTTCACCTTTTGCATTTATGGTAGTCGCATTATAACCCACTATCGTAAATGTAAAATCATTTTCTGGCGAAAAAATTTTAATGATAACTCCATCTTCATTTGTCTTGCCAAGCACTTGCCCTTGTACTGTTATACTTACATTTTCTAATGGCGTTTTTGTTTCTTTATCTAATACTTTAAAACGAATAGTAGATTCTTGTGCATTGCACTGCAAGCAAAAAATGCTTGTTAATATTATTAGAAATATTTTCATGGTACGTTTATGTATTTGTGTAATTGCAAACTCAATTCCCATTGTGGGTTTGTTTTAATGTAATCAATAATTAGTGGCGTAATCTCAGTAGCCTTGCTCCACTCTGGTTGTAAGTAAAGCTTGCAAGCTGGTGAAACTTGTGCAGCATATTCTTTTGCCCAAGCAAAATCGCTTTTGTTAAATACTACAATTTTTAATTCGTTTGCATGTGGTACAACTGCTATTAAAGGTGCTTTAAATTTTTTAGGAGATAAACAAATCCAATCCCATGAGCCAGAAAGGGGGGAGGAGCCAGAGGTTTCAATATTTGTTTCTAAACCTTCTAGTTGTAATGCTTTTGTAAGCGCATCTAAATTGTGCATTAATGGCTCACCGCCTGTTATCACTACTAGTTTTGCTGCCGTAGCTTTTACTTCTTTTACTAAAGTTTCTATTGCAAGCAGTGGGTGTTTTGCAGCATCCCAACTATCTTTTACATCGCACCATACACAACCCACATCGCAGCCGCCTAAGCGTATAAAATATGCAGCACGCCCTTGATGAAAACCCTCACCTTGTATTGTGTAAAAATGTTCCATTACTGGTAACTCTAGCATAAATAAATTTTATCTGTAAACATTTTGTTATTTCCAAATAATGGAAATAATAACTAACTACTACGCCCCAGCTGCCTTCAAAGTATTTTCCAACAATGCAGCAATCGTCATCAATCCCACACCACCAGGCACGGGAGTTATATAGCTACATTTTGCTGCCACATTTTCAAAATCTACATCCCCTTTTATAGCAAATCCAGATTTTTTTGTTTCATCTACAACCCTTGTTATACCTACATCTATTACAACAGCCCCTTCTTTTACCATATCTTCTTTTAAGAAACTAGGTATGCCAAGTGCTGCTACAATAATATCTGCTTCGGCACATATTTTTTCTAAATGCTGTGTTCGGCTATGGCAAAGCGTAACGGTACAATTACCTGGGTTGTTACTGGCACTAAGTAAAATACTCATTGGCCTACCTACAATATTGCTACGCCCTATTACCACTGCATTTTTACCTACTGTTTCTATGTTATAATATTTAAGCATCATCATTACACCTAGCGGTGTAGCGGGTACAAATGTATCAAGCCCTTGTACCAATTTGCCTACGCTTATTGGGTGAAAACCATCTACATCTTTTGCAGGGTTTATAAGGTTGATAATATTGGATTCATTTATATGTTTTGGCAAAGGCAATTGTACTAAAATGCCGTGTACGTTTGCATCTTCATTTAGTTTTGTAATGGCTTCTATCAAGTTACTTTCTGTTACATCTAATTCAAAACGAATAAGGGTACTTTTAAAACCAACTTCTTCACAATTTTTTATTTTGCTAGCAACATAGGTTTCACTTGCACCATTATTGCCAATTAGTATAGCTGCTAAATGTGGGGTAATGCCAGTGTTATTTTTATGTAAAATTGTACGAACTTTTATTTGTTCTTTTGCAGCTGTTGCTACTGTTTTTCCGTCTAAAATTTGCATAGTGCAAAGGTATAAAACTAGCAGCACTTTATTTTTAGATTGTTTATAGTTGTTTGTTTTAATAATTTTTATATCTTGGTATTAAATTTTAAACCAAACTTACTTTGAGAAAAAATATTTTCTTTTGTTTTACTTGTGTAGTATTTTTTTATGCAGTAAATGCTCAATCTCTTAGATACAGTGTAGGCTTGCCTTACGTAAACCTTGGTGCGTATAGCACTAAACAATTAGACCCATTTTCTTTTACTAGCAACCAAGCATCATTGGCACAAATAAAAGATGCAGGAGTAGGCATATATGGCGAAAGAAGATTTTTATTAGCAGAAAATAGTGTGTACGGTTTAGCAATTGCTATACCAACTAAAAAAGGAAATATTGGGGTGAAAGTAAACTATGCTGGCTTTGCTAATTTTAATGAACAAAAAGCTGGGCTTGCCTATGCACGCACTCTAAGCAGCAAAGTAGATGTTGGTGTACAATTTAATTATTATGGTTACAATATTCCAGCATACAATAATGCATCTTCCATTAATTTTGAGGCGGGTGCTATTGTACATGTAACTGACAAAATAAATGCTGGGGTGCATGTATACAACCCTGTGAGCGGTAAACTAGGCAAAGATGGAGAAGAAAAATTAGCAGCTGCATATAAATTTGGATTAGGGTACGATGCATCCGAAAATTTTTATATTAGCACCGAAATAGTAAAAGAAGAAAACCAACCAGTAAATGTAACTGGTGGGGTGCAATATCATTTTCAAAAACAGTTTTTTGCAAGGGTAGGTTTTAGAAGCGATAACAGTACAGGGTTTGCTGGTATTGGTTTTATGTATAGTGATTTTAGAATAGATATTGCTACAAGCTTTCATCCGCAGCTTGGTATAACCCCAGGTATTTTGCTTATTTATAATTTTAAAAAAGTTGCAAAATGAAGAAAATAACCACAGGGTTGTTTTTTGTAATGTTACATGCCTATTGCCTTGCACAAGTACAAGCAAAAAAAACTACCGAACAAAATAATACTACCACAGAGCAACAGTTAGAAAATATTACCAATAATAACGAAGGTGCTGAAACAGAGGATGACAGCTATTTGCAATTGCTTGAGCAGTATCAAAAAACACCCATCAATATTAATACCGCTAGCGAAGAAGATTTAAAAACACTCCGTATGCTTACCCCTATGCAAATAAAAAGTTTATTAGCATACAGAAACTTATTGGGAGAGCTATTAAATTTTTATGAAATACAAGCCGTGCCAGGCTGGGATGTAGCCACAATTCAAAAAATACGTGCATTCATTTCTACAGACAAAGAAGTAAACTTAATCAATACATTACAAGAAAGATTAACAGGCGGTGAGCATACAATATTATTAAGAGTTACACAAACACTCGAAAAATCTAAAGGCTACCAAATAGACCCCAATGCAGGTAAAAGTTTTTACCAAGGCTCGCAACAGCGACTGCTTGTACGTTATAGGTATAGATATAAAAACCTTTTACAATATGGCGTGCTAGGCGAAAAAGATCAAGGCGAACAATTTTTTAAAGGTTCACAAAAGCAAGGGTTCGATTTTTACTCCGCACATTTATTTGCAAGAAATATAGGTATTATAAAATCACTCGCCTTAGGAGATTATACGGTAAACATGGGGCAAGGGCTCACACAATGGATGAGCCTTGCATTTAAAAAAGGGCCAGATGTATTAAATACTAAAAGAGAGTCGCCTGTGTTGCAACCGTACAACGCAGCTGGTGAAATATTTTTTCATAGAGGGGTAGGCATTACAATCGGTAAAAAAAATTGGGAAGCTACTGCATTTGTTTCCTACAAAAAAACAGATGCCAACTTTGCCGCAGGAGATACTACCACCACACAAGATGACTTTGTAACCTCTTTACAAACCTCAGGCTTTCACCGAACCAAAACAGAAGTCGCAGATAAAGGAATACAAACACAGCTAATCTTTGGGGGTAATTTTGCTTATAAAATTTACAACTTTCATGTAGGTGTTAATGCAATACAATACAGCCTAAAATACCCTTTGCTAAAATCTACAGAGCCATACAATTTATTTGCGCTTACTGGTAATAGTTTTGGTAATTATAGTGTAGATTATAGCTATACGTACCGCAATGCTCATTTTTATGGAGAAGCTGCAATTACAAATAAAAATTATACCGCTTTTGTAAATGGGTTACTTATTAGCGTAGCCAACAATGTAGATATGAACTTTGTATATCGCAATATTTCGCCAGGCTACCAAGCCCTTTACAGCAATGCATTTACGGAAAGCAGCACGCCTAGCAATGAAAGAGGTTTTTTTGCTGGCATTACCCTTAGGCCTACAGATGCGTGGCGTGTAGATGCCTACTCAGATTTTTACTCATTTCCTTGGCTAAAATTTAGAATAAACGCACCTACAAAAGGCAGTGATTATTTTGTGCAGGTAACCTATAAACCCAATAAAGTTTTTGAAATATACACACGCTTTAAATCAGAATCAAAATCAATCAATTACAACCCCAATAATAATGTGCTTAGCCCCACACTTCCCCAACCCAAGCAAGATTGGAGAATACAATTTTCTTATAAAATAAACCCAACTTATACCTTTAGAAGTAGGGTAGAGCTGCTTTGGTACGATAAAAATGGGTTAGCAAAAGAAAATGGCTTTTTATTGTATACCGATTTATTATACAAGCCAGCTATAAGCAAACTTTCAGCAAATGTGCGATTACAATATTTTGAAACAGATGGATACAATAGCCGATTGTATGCTTACGAAAATGATGTATTGTTTGCCTATTCTATTCCCGTTTTTTATGAAAAAGGATATCGATATTATATAAATGTAAATTATGATATAAATAAAAAGTTATCACTTTGGGGTAGGATAGCCCAATATTTTTACCCAAATAAAACAAACTTTGGCAGTGGGTTAGATGAAATACAAACCAACCACCGTACCGAAGTAAAGCTGCAAGCCATTTATAAATTATAATATTTTCACTTTTTTTAACAAATTTTAACAAACAAAGCAGCGTTTTTAAATAAGTTACTGTCTCTATCTAACAAAGGATAGATTAAATAATTTGAAAAAAAACTCTTAACATTTTTTTTACATTTGAAAAAATCCCCTATTTTTACGTTTCATTCATTATTAATTTAAAATTATGACAAGAATCTTATCACTATTTGTGGTGCTCATGCTCAGTGGAGTAGTGGCATTTACACAAACCCGGTTGGTGTCCGGAAAAGCTACTACAATTGATGGTGCCGCTGTACCATTTGCATCTATTACGGTAGTTGGCAATAAAAATTCTACAACAAAAGCCGACGAAAATGGTTCGTTTGCTGTAAAAGTAAAAACCGGTGATGTTATTAACGTAACAGGTACTGGTGTAAAGTCAAAACAGCAAACTATTGATGCTAGCAACAATGTTACTGTGTCACTTGAAAGGAGTAACGTAGAGTTGTCTACTGTTGTAATTACAGGATTGGGACAAGCACGTCAAAAATCAACGTTAGGATATTCAACTGCAACCATAAAGGCAAAAGAACTAACCCAAGGTCATTCTATAAATATTGCTCAAGGGCTTACAGCAAAGGTATCAGGTCTTACAATACAACAAACTAATAGTGGCGTAAAGCAAGAAACTAGAATAATCTCTAGAGGGATTAGATCTTTGACTGGAAATAACCAAATGATGCTAGTTTTAGATGGTATTCCCGTTCCTCTAAGTCTCTTTTCTTCTATAAACCCAAATGATATTTTATCATCCGATATATTGAAATCTGCTACATCTACAGCAATATATGGTTCTGACGGTGTTAACGGGGCAATAGTTATAAATACAAAAAAGGGATTTAAAAGTAAACCACAAATTTCAATAAGTCATTCGGCACAATTTGAAAGTGTGAGTTATTTACCCAAGTTTCAAACTAATTGGGGTTCTGGTTATGATCAAGATGCGGCAACTGGTCAGGGAACATATACTGCATACGAACAACAAAGTTGGGGAGATGCGTTTGATGGTTCAACTAGAAAACTTGGAGAAACTGGTCCAAATGGTGAGGAGCAGTTTCATACCTATTCTTACAAACCAAATGGCAGAAGAGATTTTTATAATTTAGGTGTTACTAATCAAACAGATATCTCTTACTCAACTGGAGATTTTTATTTAAGTGGTCAAAACGCTTCAATAACAAGTACTATGCCTGGTGATGTTTTAACAAGACGTGGAATTACGCTTAAGGGAGAAAAGGAGTACAACCGATTTAAAGCTATAGCAAGTGTAAGATATACACAAACAAAATCAAATACCACTACTGCTGCAAGTAATGTTTATTACGGAGTAACGAGTGCACCAGGGAATGTAGAATTATCAAAGTATTCTGATTGGAGAAATGATTATTTTTCTAGTGTAGATGGTTATTACACTACATATTTAACAAATTTTAATTTTACACCTTATTTTGCAAAAGATAATTTTAGAAGGGATGACAGGACAACAGATATATTTGGAAATCTTGAATTAAGTTATAAGGCTAGCAATAATCTAAACTTTGTTTACAGAGTTGGGGTTACGAATTCAAATCAAGATGCTACTCTAACTACTGGTGCTTTGTCTCACTCTGCTTTTTACCTTACAAGAGGTTCTGGACCATCAAATAAATTGATTTCTGCTGCTTTAACTGAACTCACTCAAAGCGATTCTAGGTTAACTTCTGAATTATTTGCTAATTTTTCCAAATCTGTAGGTAAATTTGAGTTAACATCAACACTTGGATATTCTTTTCGTGAATCAAGGTCTCGTTTTCAGTCAGTTGGTAGTACAAATTTAGGTCAAGCAAGTTTCTTGACTATTAATAACAGGCTAGGTGAGCCAAATGTTTTAGCTACTAATTCTCTAACTAGGTTAGAGAGAGTATTTGGAAACATCAATATTAATTTTAACAAATGGTGGAATTTAATGGTTACTGGAAGTTATGATAAAGACAGTCGCTTAGTTCCTGCTAATAAAGTATTTGAAAATAGAAATATTTCATTTTTTTATCCAAGTGTAAATACTGCAATCTTATTGCATGAAATTATACCGGGTCTTAAAGATAGTAAAATCTTAAATTATGTAAAAATAACAGGCGCTTTTGCTAAGACAGGTAATGTAAATATAGCAGCTTATCAAAATGAGACTGGTTTTAACAGAGGTTCATTTTTCCCTTTTGGTACTACTCCTGGTTATCAAATTGGCAATACAGTATACCCAGCTAAAGGTTTAAAACCAGAGTTTGTGGATACCAAAGACGTAAGCTTAGAGTTAGGTTTCTTAAAAAATAAGGTAAGTCTAGAAGCGAGTTATTATGTACAGAGTAATACCGATCAAATATTGGATGTTCAATTGTCAAGATCAACTGGTGCAAGTACAGCTACATTGAATGCAGCCGAATTCGAAAACAAAGGGTTAGAGTTAGATTTAAAATTGACTCCATTAGTAACACTTGGAGATTTGTCAATAGACCTTAAAATTAACTATGCTCACCAGACTAATAAAATAAAAAAATTAATAGACGGAGTTAATGAGTTGGGTATTGGTAATTATAACTTTGCTATAGTTAATAATCCAGCTTTTGTATTTAAATTAATTGATTACGAAAGAGACCCAGCCAGCGGTAAGGTTATAGTTGATGAAGTTACTGGTATGCCAAATGTAAATAGTCAAGAAACACAATTTGGAAAAACCTTGCCTGAACACATATTCGGATCTACTTTAAATCTTAATTGGAAAAACATAACCTTGTCTGTTGTAGGGCAGTTTAGCACAGGAAATGACATAGTTTCAGACCAATTAGGGCAATTTATGGATGATAATGGAATATCTGCTAGAAGTGGTGATTTTGGAAGAAGAGCATTTGTTTTTCCAAATTCGGTTTACAAAAATGGTGCTGGAAAAATTGTAGAAAATACTAACATATATACACGTCAATATGGAAGATTGTTTTATAATAATGATGTTAACAATAATGTTATATCAAACTATTTATCAAGTGGAGCTTTTGTAAAACTGAGAGAAGTTTCCCTTTCTTACAGCTTCCCATCAAGTTTATTTGTAGGAAAAGCACTTAAAGGGGTTACAGCAAGTTTTTCTGGTCGTAACTTATTTATGTGGGTACCAAAGTCTAATCAATGGACTGACCCTGAATTTAGTTTTGGAGGTGCTGGTAATGGTATCAATCAAGGTAATAATGGAAATGGTGTTGGTACTAATGCAGTTGGTAGGAATACTGCTAACAATGCTCCTCCAACCAGAATAATGGGAATAAATGTTAGCTTCCAATTTTAATCAATAAAATAAAAAATATGAAATTACTTAATATTAAAAATACATTTTTCATTGTATTAATCGCACTCGTTACTTTTACGAGTTGCAGTAAAGATAAGTTTGCAATAAATACTGCAACTACTACTATTACTTCCTCTACTGTTGATTATCAGTCAGTGTTGCCAGCTACTCTTGCAGCAACGGCCGCTATTCAAACTACACAATGGAAGTTTCTTCAAAGCTGGATGGGTTACTGGGCTAGATCTGGTAGCTATCAGTCAATAGATGATGAAGAAACTTATACTTTCACTAATGATTTTCCACTAACACATAATTTTAGTGGAGCTACTGGAGGCAACTTAATTTGGAACAATTTATATTCAAATGCTACGAATTACTCTTTTATAGCAAAAAATGCCAAAGAAAAAGCTGCTGGAACCTATGAAGCAATAGCAAGAATAATGAAGGCTTTAGATTTTCAAATGTTAGTTGATGTATATGGAAATGTACCTTACAAAGAGGCTTTTGATGGTGGTACTATTCGTACTCCTAAATATGATGATGATAAGGAAATTTACGCTGATTTATTTCGTGAATTAGATGCATCGATAGCTTTGTTAAATAATGCAAGTTTATCTGCAGCTACTGCCAATTTGAATATAGGTACTAATGATTTGGTTTTCCAAGGAAATAAAACAAATTGGAAAAAGCTAGCAAATACAATAAAGTTGAGATTAATTATGCACATGTCTAGCACCAATTTTACTGGAAGTTCAGAAATTAATACTTTCGTGGCTGGCGGTAATCAAGCGGCAGAAATGGCAATTATAGCTGCAGAAGGATCTGGGTTTTTAACTCCAGGTCTATCTGCAAAAATTGACCCTGGTTATAATGATACTAAGCCCAATCCATATTTCAGAATTTTTGTGAAAGATGAAAATGGATCACAACCCGGTACAGCTGACCAAACCAAGGCAAATTCTTATGCTGTAGGTCCTAATCCAGCTTATGGTACTACTGCAGGATATTATCAATATAACGGAGATCCAAGAGTTGATAAATTTTATGGTAAACCTGCTAATGGGATCACTCGAGGAATACCTTATGGTCAAATTTCTAATGTGGTAGCTTTGAACAATGGAGCTACTTTAAGTACATTGAATGCTACAGGTTTAGTTCCTAATGGTGCTGCATCAAAAGCTGTAATATTCTCATCAACTGAAAGTTTATTTTTACAAGCTGAAGCTACCAAAAGAGGTTTATTAGGTGGAAGTGCACTTGCCATGACAAATAACGCAATTAAAGAATCTTTTATATCACTCGGTCTTACTGCAACTGATGCAACAAATTATATAACTGGCAACGCTGGTTATGCTGATGTTGACATCGACGCAAGTCCGTTAGTGGCTGGCTTATCACCAGGTGGTATTTACACTATTCTTTCTCAAAAGTGGTTTGCATTAAATGGAATAGCTACATTAGAAGTTTGGAGCGATTACCGTAGAACCAATATGCAATATGGTAAAGCAGTAGGCTTTATTACAGGACCATTGATTTCAGTTCATCCACAAAATACTAGGACTAATATTCCAATTAGATTGTTTTATCCACAAGATGAGTATAGTTATAATCCCGCAAATGTTGGTGGTGAGGGTACAGTTAATGTTTTTACTGGTGGTGGTTTAACTGGTAGAAATAGAATTTTTTGGGATGTTAATTAATTAAAATTAAAATTAAATAAAATGAAAAAAATTATCTTATCAAGTGCATTGTTTGTGCTACTATTAAACTCAAGCTGTCTCAAAGATAAAAGGTTTGATGGAGGTGAAAATGGTATTCAAAATATAGAAGTTAAAGGTGTGGCTTTTCCTCAAGCAAAAGCACTTATGGCTGGAATGGCTGCAAGTGATTCTGCTTCTTTTACATCTACACTAACTTCTCAGGTTGCATCTCAAACTGTAAGTGAAGTATTAATTTCTATTGAGGCAATTGATAGACCTGCTGCTGATGTTCGAGTTAAAGTAATCTTGTCCCCTTCGTTAATATCAAGTGCTTTTAGTCCATTCCCTTCTGGTGCTGTCACACTTCCGAGTGAGGTTGTAATTAAAGCTGGTCAAGAGAATGTAGTAATACCTGTTACTTTCCCAAATTCTTCAGGGTTCATGCCTTCGGTTACTTATGGTTTGGGTTTAACTTTAGTAAGTGCTGATGGTGGATATATAATTGCAGGTAACAAAAAGAATATCTTAGTAGCTTTCAGTATAAAGAATGCTTATGCTGCCACTTATGATGCTTTAGGTTATTTTTATCACCCATCCGCTCCTAGAGATATAGACCGTGTAAAAACTATGACAACTGTAAATGGAACTAGAAGCAAAACCACATTAGGTGATTTGGCTAATTTTATTTTTTTAGACGTTGATGCAAGTAATAACGTTACTATAACTGATATTGGACCACCTGTAGGAGGAACACCAACTGTTAACTTTACTTCGTTGCTTGGTGGTTACAGCCCGTTTGCAGGAAGTAACCCATCAACCTACACCAATAAATATGATCCAGTCTTAAAGATTTTTTATCTTAGATATGGGTATCAAAGTGCAAGTGGATATCGTATAATTGAGGAAACACTTAAACGTAAATAATACAATTCAATTAAAACATTATAAAGGTTGACTCGTTTTGAGTCAACCTTTGTTGTTTGATCGAACATTTTTTATAAGTAAAATTCTTATTTAATATTCATACTTGTTATTTTGTTTACCTTGAATATTATTTTTATAATTTTTTGAAACTAGCTTATTGAAACTAAGTTTAGCTCAATGAATTGTATAATTAAATATAATATTTATTTACTTCTGAAAAATATTATGCAATTTATTATTTGAGAAGCTGTTATGATTATTTAAAAAATATTATTATGCCTAGGTTTTAAGTACTATTATTATTTAGTTTTAGAATTATCTTCGATTAAGCCATACGCTTTACGCATTTGTTATCTATATGCATGTTAAACTCTTAATCATTTTGTAAAAAATAACAAATTAATGTTAGCATTACAAATAGAAGCAACTTCTTGTGAATATGTATAAACTGCATCTATTAATACAGCTGGAGGAGAAGTATTAAATGAAATACTAGAACTTTCCTCAAAATACCTCTCATAATAATGACTTTGCCCCCTCAATAAAACCAGCAATCAGCAAAAGAGATATTAAGAATAAATATTTCATCAAGTAATTCTATTGATTAAGCCACCAGCTCTACAAAACTCCTTAAAACCACAGCAATACCCTCTGTATCCAACCCTATTTCTTTATACAATTCTTTAGGAGTACCATGCTCTACCAATCTATCTGGTATCCCCATTATTTTTACAGCTGCTTTATAGCCATGCTCATTCATAAATTCCAATACTGCAGAGCCAAAACCACCCACCACAGTTCCATCTTCTATTGTTACTATTTTATTAAACTTAGCAAATACTTCATGTAATAATGCTTCATCTATTGGTTTTGCAAAACGCATGTCGTAGTGTGCAGGGTTAATGCCTTCTTTCTTCACATCACGTATAGCTTCTGCAGCAAAGTTTCCTGGGTGGCCAAAACTTAATATTGCAATTTCTTCTCCATCCTTAAGTTTTCGTCCTGTGCCTATTTTTATTTCTTTCATTTCAGTTCGCCATTCAGGCATAGTACCTTCCCCACGTGGGTAGCGTATGCTAAAAGGCAGCTGGTTTTTATCTAGCTGTGCGGTATACATAAGGTTACGTAGTTCGCCTTCGTTCATAGGTGCACTCACTATCATGTGCGGTATGCTGCGCATATAAGCAATATCATAACACCCATGGTGGGTTGGACCATCTTCACCCACTAAGCCTGCTCTGTCAAGGCAAAATATTACAGGTAATTTTTGTATAGCTACATCATGCAATACCATATCATAAGCACGCTGCATAAAAGTGCTGTAAATATTACAAAATACTCGTAGCCCTTGCGTAGCCATGCCTGCACTAAGGGTAACTGCATGTTGCTCACATATACCTACATCAAATGCTCGGTGTGGCATTGCATCCATCATAAATTTTAGAGAGCTTCCACTAGGCATTGCAGGTGTAACACCCATTATTTTTTCGTTCTTTTCTGCAAGTTCTATTATGGTATGCCCAAATACATCTTGGTATTTTGGGGCTTGTGGTAAATCATATTTTTTCTTAGCTATTTCGCCAGTAAGTTTATCAAATAAGCCTGGTGCATGCCACTTAGTTTGGTCTTTTTCTGCTAGTTCAAACCCTTTTCCTTTTATTGTTTTTATATGTAATAATTTGGGGCCTGGTATATCTCTAAGGTCTTGTAAGGTTTCTATTAATTTATTTACGTTATGTCCATCAATTGGGCCAAAATAACGCAGTTTCAACGCCTCAAAAAGATTGCTGCTGCTGCTTACCATGCCTTTTAAACCATCTGTAAGTTTGGCTGCCATGCTACGAGTAAAATCTTTACCTATGGGTAGTTTGCCAAGCAAATTCCAAACATCATCCCTCACTTTATTGTATGTGTGAGAGGTAGTAATATCTGTCAAATATTCTTTAAGTGCACCCACATTTGGGTCTATGCTCATACAATTATCATTCAAAATAATAATCACATTGCTTTTTTCAATACCCGCATGGTTCATAGCTTCAAAAGCCATGCCTGCCGTCATTGCTCCATCGCCTATTACAGCTATATGTTGTCTATCTGTTTCACCTTTGTATTCGCTTGCCATAGCCATGCCTAGTGCCGCCGATATGGAGGTGGAGGAATGTCCCACACCAAATGTATCATACTCACTTTCGCTGCGTTTAGGGAAACCACTAATGCCATCTTTTTTTCTATTGGTAGGGAAAGCATCTCTACGCCCTGTAAGTATTTTATGCCCGTATGCTTGATGCCCCACATCCCACACCAGTTGGTCGTATGGCGTATTCATTACGTAATGCAATGCCACTGAAAGCTCCACCACACCAAGGCTAGCCGCAAAGTGCCCACCATGCACACTCACCACATCTACAATATATTGGCGCAGCTCATCCGTTACTTGCTGCATTTGCTCTTTACTTAGCTTTTTAAGGTCAGCAGGGCTATCTATTTTTGATAAAAGTATACCAGGGTTTATTAGCATTTTTATTTGTTTGTATTACAAATTTAGAACTAAAAATATTATAATTTTTAGAAATGTACGGGTATTTTGGGGCTATGGTCTTTACTTTAATATTGGGCATTTTTAAGGCTTTGTATTTAGTAATACAACAAACACTATTTTATAATTGTAAGTTTCTGTTGCTGGCATCTACTAGTGCCAAATTGAGCTAAGCTCGGCAATGGTAATTCTGTTTAATTTTAATTTTTTAAAAAAATAACAGTATAACTAATAATTTATATAAATATTCTGGTTATTTTAGTTTGTTTCATTTTAAGTTTATTGTAACTTGCAATTAATACTATAAAGGAATGTGGGTAAATAGCATTAATGTGCAAGCATTGTGGCTTGGCAAGGTTTAACTTTTGAACTTGTGTGTTTTGGGCATATTAAAGCGATAAAAAAGGCATTCGGTATTGAGGGTATTTACAGCACTAATGAATAGTCATAATAAGGAATGAATGTTTTTTTACAGTTATACTTTTATTTTGCACTTTTTAATTGTTCTATTGTTACATACTGCAATGCTTTTATATTAGTAGCTTCTAGCACTACAGGAGGAGCCACACCCGCATCTAGTGCTTCTTTCCAGCGCAGCACACACAAGCACCATACATCGCCAGCTTTTAAACCAGAAAAATTATTAGCAGGGTAAGCAGAAATTAAATCATTGCCTTGGGATAAAGAGTATTTTAAAAAAGCATCTGTAACAATTGCTGCTACTACGTGCAAGCCCCTGTCATTTGCATCTGTTTGGCAATAGCCATTTCTAAAATATCCTGTAGTAGGGTCTATACTTGCAAGTGCTAAAGGTTGCCCAAGCACATTTTTTTGAGATGAATCTACTGTTATCATTTTGTTTTTTGTTTTAGTGTTGCCACAGTTTTCTTTTACAATAGTTCTTATTTTTGTTTTTGTTTTAGATTGTGCAAAACTAACTTTACAAAACAAAATCAATAATATAGTAAGTAATTTTATTTTTTTCATTTTATTCATCTCCCTAAATATATTGCAGCATTATTTTTCTTGTCAATGGTTCTACCTCGTCCATAACTTGGTTAACGTCTATTTTTATTTCGTGTTTATTACTAATATTTTTTCCCAAATAAATTATTTACTCACAATATTTAATTTCTTTGGTTTACCTAATATTTAATTAAGTTCTTAGGCAGTCATATTGTATTTTATGCATAGTGGCATTGCATTTTTAAACTTATCCGTTATTTGTATCATTACAAATAA
>JAYUJS010000483.1:0-6314 GCA_043765095.1 Ferruginibacter sp. | reverse complement strand
GTCAAAAAATGACTACTCAAAATTACGAAAACCTCTCCGCTTCACGTCACGAATACCGTATCAATGAAGTAGAAAATTGGGCAACTGGTTTGTATTGGTTGAAAATATCAACTGCAAAAGGTAGTACAATGAAAAAAGTAATGAAGATTGATTGATAATTAATAATTTCATTAAAAAAAACCGCTACAATCTTGGGAGATTGTAGCGGTTTTTTTTTGAATAAAATAAGTATTTCTATTGTTTCACAACTCTTTGAACTGTTGAATAACCATTGCTTCCTTTTACTTGTAAAAAATAAATACCATTCGGGATATTATTGGCTACTTCTATTTCATAAGATGCCGTTTTTAACAATCCTGTATCGTTTTTATTCCATACTGTTTTACCCAAAACATCAAGTAATTCAATTGAATAACTACATTTTACAGCACTTTCGATATTTACAAATAGGTTTTGATTGAAAGGATTTGGATAAACTTTTACACCTATCATTTCGTTCCCTGTTAAAATAGTGTTTTTTTGAACTCTTGTATCAACTGGAATGTCATCATTTTTTTTCATAAAATCTTTTTCAAAAATATAAGAAATAAATGCTTGAGATAAATCTAATTTTGCTGAATTTACAAATTGGTAGTTCCCTATAATTCTACTTTGTGTTCTTCCTTCATAATTTCCTCCAAAATAAAGAACTCCTCTACCATCTCTTAAGAAATGTGATACTTTTTCATTATCTACTGAACCATACTGTTTAGTTGATATTATACCTCCAGAATCATTCAATTGTAGTAATAAAATATCGTATTGACCTTTGCTTTTGTAATTTGATTTTTGAAAAGTAAGATTTCCTTCAAATGATATTCCAAGAAATATTTTGTCCGCATCATCAAAAGTTATACAGGTATTTTGAGCATCTATGGTACCACTTAAAGTTTTCGTCCATGCAACAGAGCCATCATTTTTTAGTGATAACAATGTAAAAGTATTATCATTTGAGTTTGAGTAAATTGTTTTTGTATCAGTTGTTACATTTCCTTTACCGTTCAACAAAAATATACTTTTAGTTCCGTCCGAAGATATTGCACTTTTCAAAATATTAATATTTTCACCTAAACTAATATTACCTAATACTTTTTCAGTCTTCCCATTTTCGTCAATTACAATATTTACAATAGGATTATTAGGAAATTCACTCAATACTTGGTTATCTAAATTTATTTCTTTTCCTGCAACCTGAGCATTTAGATAAACTTTACCATTAAGAACTGTTGAATGTAATCCTTGATTAATATTTTCAATAAAATTTGAGGATTGTAATATACCTTCATGGTTGTATCGCAGCACAAAAACTGCTCCATTTTTACTTTTACCTAAGACTTTATCATTAGCCAATAAAGTTCCATTAAAATAACCACAAATTGTTGTAATATTATTTTTATCACTTAGATTTTCTATTTTTAGATAATTTTTACTTGTCAATTGCTTTACCCAAGTTGTTCCTTCACTATCATAATTTAGTGCTACAATATTACTATCTACTTGTTCTGTGTAAATCCAAAAATCATCAGTATAGTCATCAATCAGATGTGTAACATTAGGAATTTCTAATTCTCGTTTGTTATAACTACTATGGTTATAATCTAGAAAAAGATGATTTTTTCCTGATTTTGTAAGACCGTTAGGAAGTATTCCTTCACTGCTTCTTGCAACAGAAATATTTGTTAATTCAGTCGGATTAAATGAACTAAATTTTATATTTTCTAGTGGGTCTAATGAATTTGAACCATTTGGATTGTATGTTTTAAAATAATTTGTGCCTGGAAATTTTGTTGATACAAAAACAGTTCCTTTATCTGTATTGCACTCTATTTTTAAACGTGTACAATCTGAAAAATTCTTGTCTTCAAAACATTCCTCTTCACAAGTTGCTATCTCATCGGGTGGAATATTAGGATGTGCATAATCAACAAATATTGGTTTACAATCTATTGCCTCTATATCTAATTTTCTTATAGAAAAATCATTATGACAAAAAGAAACCAATGCACATTTTGCTCTTGGGTCATCCTTATATTTCACAACTGCATCGTATAACTTACTACCTAAATAATTAGGATATGCCGTAATTATATCGTCATGCCAAAGTATTATTTGATAAAAACTAAAATTCCTCAATTGGCAATCTTTTACAAAAACAGGTGGTGCAAGTGTTATATTACTCATGTAGTCGGGTAATATATCTTTTAAGCAAAATTCATTATCTATTTTTAACGGTTCTGGACAATACAATTTATAACAACCAGCTGGTTCTATAGATTGTATTGCTCCTTTAAAAGGACCGTCACTGCCAAAACCATTGAACAGATTAATATCCCATATTTGAAAGCCACCGGCACCAGGTGTAGTACAAAATCTAACTTTGTCGCACATACTGTCAAACTCTTTAGTGACCTCATTAATCCTTTGTTGGTAAGTAGCTTCGTCAATAAGTTGAGACTTATAAGCAACTTCCAAAATCACTAAGTACTTGCCTACTTTATTAGACTGTTTAGGGTAACTTTTTGAACCAACTTTAAAATTATTTTTAGGGTCTTGATAATTATAACAATATATATCATGTTTACATTTTTGCAACCAACCTCCTTGAGCGATACCATTGTAAGCAAACCCTGATGAAGTACCTAAATCTTCTCCATTACACTGTCGATTGTATGTGCAAACATTTGTTGTGCTATTGTATGATGAAAAGATTTCATCTAGTTTTTTCTGCTCAACTGTTATTGTAGGATAGCTTAGGCACGTACCAATTTCAACTGTTGGATGTATAGTCGTGTATGGATCTAGAGTGAATTGCGCAGTTAGAGCATTATTCACATTTACTAAAGGAATATTCGATTTACCAAGATAAACAGCGATAGGCGGCTTGACATTTGGGCCAAATGTAATTGTTGCTTTTCCGCTACCTAAGCTACCTTCACAAGGCTGATTAGTTACGCTTACTTTATAGCTAAAATCTTTTGCTACGGTTTGAGATTTTACAGCACTACAACCATTAACATCTGTAGCAGTTACAGAATACGTGCCATTAGGTACATTGGATATTGAATTTGTAGTTGCACCATTATTCCAAAGATAAGTTACAGGAGCATTAAAACTAGGCAGATTTGCTATTATATCTGTGGTACAATCAACATCCGAAGATATTAAGTTTAAAGTATGATTTTCCTCTTTTATTTCAATAGTTCTATATACAGTTTGTCCACAAGGGTCTGTAGCAGTAACACTATAGATACCCGCTTTTAGATTATTTGCTATTCCGATTGCATTACTTGCGGGAATATTACTACTCCATTTAAAAGTGTAAGAACCCAGATTTGCTGGAGGTAATAAGCCAATAGTAATACTACCATTTGTTTTATTCAAACAAGTGTGTTTTAGTATAACATTAAGATTTTCAGCCTTAAATGGTTTGGGAATAAAAGTATAATTATAATTTTTACCACATCTTTTATCTTGCGCCCTTTGAACAAATACAGAATATATACTTTGTGAAAGTTGTATGACTTTAGAACTCGCAACACCATTATTTGTTTGAACTGGCTTTGTCCATGTAAAATTATAATTTCCAGCAATTGCAGGTAATGCTTTCGCTTCCAGTTCTCCGTTATTGTTACAAGGAGCAAGTCCCTCTTTAAAAGTAACATTTATTTCGTCGGGTGCACCAATGGAGAACTCCACAGAATCATGACAACCATCGGCACTTGTTGCTTCCAATCGGTACTTCCCAGACAATAAGTTTTGTGTTGAAAAATTGGGTGGATTTCCTGTTCCTATTAATTCAAGCATTGTTCCATTTTTATACCAATACCATCTATATACTATTGGGGCTGTTACTCCTGTGGTAGATAGGCTATTTATGGTAAAACTACCGTCTGCTTTATCACAAGCTGTAGCGTTTTTTGTTGTGACGGAAAGCTTTAAGAATGAGCCAGTTTTGACTTCGTAGCATTCTTTAAATTCACAACAATAATTGTCAGTAATAGTCACACAATAATTACCAGCACTTAAATTTGTAATATATGATGATTTTTGCCCACTACTCCAATTTATAGAATAAGGTGGTGTGCCAATTTTAATTACAAGAGCAATTTCTCCTTCTTTTTTACAATCAGGGGTATTTACTATATTTGCTATTACTTGTGCAGATAAGTTATAGCCGTAAATAAAAAGCGAAACTAAAAGATATATTTTTTTCATGTTTTTGTATTAATGTTCTTTAATTTTAATTATTTCAGTAGGCTCATCTTTTGCATACCAAGAAAGAGGAGGATATACACCACCTAGTTCTTCAATATATCCTTTATGAATAGCCTTTACGTTATCTGAAACTTCAAGATGCGTTGCTTCTAATAATTTCAAGTTTCCTCTTCTTAAATTTAATAAACCTAAAGCTGCTGCCTCTTGCATATTTATAATCTCACGATAAGAAGTGCTTTCTTCAAATTTCCAAAATTCAACATATAAAATCCTTGCGAGCATATCTTCCGCCTGGCTTGGGAGATGCAAATATTCTAAATAGTTTGCTTGCTCATAGCAATCTACATAATATTGAAGCTCTAATTTAGCTTTTTCTTCCTTTTCGATTTTCATTATTTTTTTTAATACCTCAGATAAAATCAAGAATTGTTCACTGCTACTTTCTATTAGTCTATTAAAATGGTATTTTGCTCTTAACAATTCGAGTTTATATTTTTCATTAAAATCATAATTACGCAACAAAAAATCAGTATATTCCAAGGTGTTTTTATATTTATTTTTTTCTTCTGTATCAATATTATGAGAAGCAAAGCTATGTAAATTACAAAATGCCAAATCAAATTCTACTGGTTTATTATTTTTTAGTCTATCGGTAATTATTTTTTTTAGAGCATCGGTTTGTATAGAATCTAACCATTTGTAATTTTGTATATGGGCATCAGTTAGCTTGATTTCATTGTATAAAAACAATGAATCAAAGGTGTTCTTTTGTGCAGTTACTGAAAAAAAAGTAAAAAATATTAGGTTTAGTAATAAAAGTATCTTTTTCATATTTTAATGATTTTTTTGAATTTGTACATCGTAAGTAAATTCACCATTAGTAATAGCAGCAGCATTAATTCTCTTTTTTAATATTTTAGGGTTTCCTATTACAGTTACACCATTACAAGAATAAGTCTGTTCTACTGAAAAGCCAAATTTATTCATATCCGCATAATTAAATGCTTCTGTTAAATATGTTTGCTGTGTAACATTATTCTTAGGCAAAAAATCTATTTCAAAGCCACTATGGCTATCTCTAAATCTTCCATTTGCTTGTATAATAAATGAAAATGGAGTACCAAGCCTATTACCAAAAATTATATTTAATGCTTGATTTGTATTTAAAATATTATATTTGGTAATAAATTGGTTTTTTAAATCAGCAATAGTAAAAAAATTAGTTGTTGAATAATTAATGAAATCTTCTAAAATTATTATAATCTGAAATTCCATTAATAAGTGCATCAGGTGTTAATTGATAATCATAATCTAAATAAGTCCCAGCACCACCACTTGTCAAAACATTATGCCATGTATTGTCAGCAGGATTTCCTACTATTCCAATAATATTTTGAGGACAGTTAATAGTAGGGGTATAAGTAAAAGTATAAGCAGTAAATTTTGCAGAATCATCTTTACGATCCCCTAGATTATAAGAATCAGTTTTAAACGGTGTCACATCTTCTACTTTTACTTCTATATCAACATTTTTTTTACCAACCGCCCAAGTATTGTTAAAGTAAAGTTTAATTAATGCTGCATTTTGATATAGGATATAAGCAAGTTTTCCATTTGCGTCTTTTATATTTGAAAAAGGTCTTGTAAGAACAGTAACAGTTTTTTGAATTGCATTTGGACTAAAGGATGCTACATCATCTTTTGCTTTAATAGTAAAAGTCATTTTGTATTCGCCATCAAAATCCCTAATTTCTAAGTTAGAAATTTTGCTACAAGATGAAGTATAAACATCAATATCTTCAAACTCAAATGTTAAATTTACAACCGAATGTTCATTCGCTGTTAATTTTTTCTTTTTTGTAGATGAGGAAACCGTACCAATACCAAATTTCCCATCACTGTCATAGGCACTCCAAGTCTTTATACATTGGGAAAATAACGATGTGTTTAATAGAATAGTGTAAAACAAGAATAAACTAATTTTTTTCATAAGCAGATTTATAATATTTTAGATGTTAAAAAATGAAAAATTCCATAAAACAGCTACATTTTTTTCGTAT
>JAYUJS010000482.1:0-6316 GCA_043765095.1 Ferruginibacter sp. | reverse complement strand
ATTATGATGCAAGCCAAGGCACTTCTATTAATAATACCAGAGGAGGAAAAGGTGCTGGAATTAATCCATTATTTACTTCTTCTTTTACATATTTTGTTGAAGCTGAAGCTGCATTAAAATTAGGTATTACAACTGCAGGAACCCCTATTTCCTTGTTAGAAAAAGGTATTAGAGCATCTATTACAAAAGTGCTTGCTTTTCCTGCAACTGTAAATGTTGTTGTGGCAGCTCCTCCAACAACGGCAGTAATAGACAATTACGTTAATACAGTGTTAGCTAATTATACAGCTGCTTCAAATGATGCAGCAAGGCTTGATATAATTATTAAAGAATATTATATTGCTTCATGGGGTAATGGTATAGAACCTTACAACAATTATAGGAGAACAGGTTCACCTAATAACATGCAGCTTACCGTAAAAACAGCAAATCCAGGTTTATTTATAAGGTCATTTTTTTATCCATCTGTATACATCAATAGAAATATAAATGCACCAGCACAAAAAAATCCTGGAATATCTGCAAACAAAGTATTTTGGGATAATAACCCTGATAATTTCATCAAATAAAATATAAATTATGAAAAAAATAACAATCCTTTTTAGCGTTATACTTTTAATTTTTGCGCAATCTTGTAAAAAATCTGGGGAACAAAATCCCTTGTCAGATGTAGAAAACTTAGGAAAGGGGTCTTATCCTACTTTATTAAGTAATATAAATTTAAATTTTAATTATAATGTTCCAACTTCAAAAGTTAATATTAAAATTGATAAATATGGTGAAGATATAGACAAAGTAAATATTTTTGTGGTAGAAGGAGCAAACACAAACCCAACTGCTTGGAAGAGGCTTAAGACAGTTGCATTTACAGGAAGTGGAACTGAACTTTCTGCAACAAGTTTAGAAGTTGCAACTGCTTTAGGAGTTACTGTTACAAGTCTTTCACCTGGTAATTTCTACACATTTTATAATCAAGTAGTAACAAAAGATGGAAAAACTTATGATGTAAATAATGTTGGAAATGCTTTGGGTAGCAATTCAAATTATAATGCATGTTTTTCATGGACGGCTTACATAACTTGTCCATTTGTAGGGCCAATAGGAGGTAGTTACAGAGTGGTTTTTGATGGTGATTGGCAAGATTGGAATACCAACGATATCGTTCAGGTAAGTGATGGGCCTGGTTTAAACCAAGTAAATTTGAGTAGAGTTTGGCCTAACCCTGCTTATGGCGTTATTTCTAGTCCTTTATTAGTAAATGTAGATCCTGCAACTGGTTCGGCTAAAGTTCCTCTAGTTACTTTTGCTGTAAATTACCCGGGCACAGCTACTGCTCAAGGATCTGGTGTTGCAGATTTTGCAGGGTATGTATTTTCATGTACTGGATATATAACGCTTACAATGAATGTTAAATACAATGGCTCTCCACAAGGTGCACTTAAATTAAAATTACAAAAGTTATAATTTTTTGAGGCTGTTTTTTTAGTAAAACAGCCTCATTTTTTTTGTTAAAATTAATTTCTACAAAATGTTAATTAGATTTATTTTAATTTCACAAATTCTTTTTTTTAACATATTTGTAATTAGAACGCAAGCAATTTTAAGAGATGCAGTAACTAATGGTATTCTTAATTCTAATCAAGCATTGCGTACTATAGGTACTACAAAATTTGAAATTGGAAACCATTCTCAAGATTTGTCAATAAATAATATAAACTATGATGATATAAATGGAAGCCCTTTTTGGGAAAACAAATATCAAAAGGCATCATTATATTTCGATTCTAAATTTATTACAAAAGCAGATGTTCGTTTAAATATTTTAACAGATGAAATTCATTATATTAATGACAGCTTAGAATTAGTAGTTGATTCTGGAATAGTAAATAAAATAGTGTTTGAGTATTCTAATGACACAGTTGTATTTATGAAAGAAATTAACAATCTTTTTTTAAATTCAAAACAATTAAAAAACTTTGTTCAGATTTTAAATTTTGGTAAATTCCAACTAATTAAATTTCAAATAAAAAAATTAAAAACATCTGAATTATTTTCTCCAAATGGAAGATTTACTTATTATTTTTTAACTGATGTTGTGTATTTCATTAGGAGAAATGAAATTGTTGATAACATTAAAAAGTTAAATAAGGAGAGTTTATACCATTGCTTACCTTCTTCTAATAACTATACAAATTGGGCAATTAAAAATAAAATTAACTTCAAAAACGAAAAGGATGTTGTAAAGTTTTTAAATTATTACAATAGTAAAATTGTAGAATAACAAATTTTTACCCCATCACTTATACTCCCCATACACCGTTTAAAAGTTCGTATTTTTATGTAATAGCATGAAGGTTTATAATGGTAAGTTCTCTAATATGCTTAAAATCTTTTGTATTGTTTGTTATATGTGTAAGTTCGTTTATGTGCAGTAGCAGCTATTATGGCTTTGCATAGTTTTACCTTTTTATTAAACATTAACGAAAACTACTGCCATGTTGCTATTGCCAAAGTTAAAAACGTTCTACCCTAATTTTGCCAAACTTCATGTAAACTACAGTTAAGGTCTGAACTTTTTATTCTTTGGAAACCCATGATAATAATTTACTTCTATTTTAAAGCCGTCTGCACCATTTGAAGTTTTGAAATTGTGAAGTCCAAGTGAATCCAAAAGTTTGTCGCCTTTGGTCAAAACAATTGAATCTAAATCGGAAAATCTTTGAAAGATATTGCTGTCAAATTTTGTTTGAATTTGTCCATAAAATACATTGTAAATAAGTGACTTTGCTGTGTCCGTAGTCTTAACTATTCTGTTAGGATAGAAACTATAATAACTTTTACAGTCGGCAGTTTTTGTTGATGCATAAATCCTTTTCATAGACGAATTATCTTTTGTGACTTTCTCAGAATAAAATTTAATATCGCCATATTTTGTCTGACTCTTATCAATCAACTTAACAGTACTTGAACAACTGAATAAAGAAATGAAAATTGTAGTTAAAATAATGTGTATAAATAGAATTCGCATATAAATTTAGTTAATATAAAAGCAGATTTATCTGTCACCTTATTTTGAAGTTAGGAATAATGCAATATTGTAATCGAAATTATAAAAAATAGCTCACTAACATTTTATTGATTTTCAATTAATTGTATTAAAACTTTACATAAGATAATAAATGTAAACTAATTCATCTATCACTTATACTCCCCATACTCTCCCCGCAACACATCTGCTATCTCCCCCAGCGTACAAAAATGCTCCACAGCAGTAACCACATGCGGCATTAAATTATCGGTGCTTTTTGCAGCATTAGCAATATTTTTTAAGCATACTTCTACAGTAGCATTATCTCTTCTTTGTTTTAGTTCTGTCAATTTATCTATCTGCATTTTTTGTATGCTTTCATCTATTTTAAACACAGGTGTTTTGTACGATTCTGCGGTTACAAATTTATTTACGCCCACCGATGTTTTTGCGCCGCTTTCTATATCTTTTTGGTATAGGTATGCGCTAGCGGCTATTTCGTCTTGCATAAAACCTTGCTCTATAGCTTCTACGCTGCCACCCAAAATATCTATTTTTTCTATCAGTTGCCACGCTGCTTTTTCTACTTCGTCTGTAAGGCTTTCTACAAAATAACTGCCTGCAAGTGGGTCTACGGTATCTGGTGCACCACTTTCAAAGGCTACAATTTGTTGAGTACGTAAGGCTATTTTTGCAGCTTCTTCTGTAGGTAAACTAAGCGCCTCATCATACCCATTTGTATGTAAGCTTTGCGTACCGCCCATTACAGCCGCTAGGGTTTGTATGGTTACTCGGCAAATATTATTGAGTGGTTGCTGTGCAGTAAGCGTGCTACCACCAGTTTGTGTATGAAAACGAAGCATCATTGCTTTTTGGTCAGTTGCACCAAGGTCTTTCATTATTTTAGCCCACATTCTTCGTGCTGCTCTAAATTTTGCTACTTCTTCAAATAAATTATTGTGTGCATTAAAAAAGAAGGAGAGGCGTTTGCCAAACACATTTATATCTAATCCCTTTGCTAGTGCAGCTTGTACATAAGCCTTGCCATTGCTTAGCGTAAATGCAATTTCTTGCACCGCCGTACTGCCCGCCTCCCGTATGTGATACCCAGATATAGAAATGGTATTCCACTTTGGTACATTTGTACCACACCATTGAAAAATATCAGTAATGATGCGCATAGAGGGCTTTGGCGGGTATATATAAGTGCCTCTTGCTGCGTATTCTTTTAAAATATCATTTTGTATGGTGCCACTTATTTTTTTTAAATCAGCACCTTGTTTTTTTGCTATTGCTAAATAAAATGCCAATAAAATAAATCCTGTAGCATTTATTGTCATAGAGGTTGATACTTCTTCCAAATTTATACCTGCAAATAAACGCTCCATATCTTCAATGCTATCAATAGCTACACCCACTTTGCCTACTTCTCCATCTGCTAACTTATGGTCGCTATCGTATCCTATTTGTGTAGGTAAATCAAATGCTACGCTTAAGCCGCTTACGCCTTGGCTTAATAAATAATGGTATCGTTTATTACTTTCTTCTGCAGTACTAAAACCTGCATACTGCCTTATTGTCCAAAGTTTGCCTCTATACATGCTTGCTTGCACACCACGTGTAAAAGGAAACTCACCTGGCAGCGAATTATCTTTCAAAACTTTATTTTTATCAGTATACAATTCGTTTATTTCAATGCCAGAGTCTGTAGTAATTTTCATTGAGATAATATTTAGTATTGAGTACTTGGTATTGAGTATTAAGATAGTTCATTAGAATGTAGTGTGTTTGATGAACTTACAAAATGATATTTTTTAAAAAATCATAAATGAAAAAATTAGCAAAGAGAAATAAGAAATTAACTAATTTATAAAAAATAAAATCGCAAAATCTAAAATCAATTTTTCCCTCTACTTTTTATTTCATCTCTTATAGAAATAGCCCTTATATAATCTTCCTGTTCCAAAACATCTGCTAAAAGTTTATTCAAATCTTCCAAGCTCATGCTTCTAAGATTATCACTATTGTTTATATTTTGTGTAGATAAATTTTCTGTAATTTCCTGCCTCGGGTTTAGGTCATTATCCATCATTACACCTGCTTGGTCTAATATTTTATCGTAGGTATATATTGGGCATCCAAAGCGAACTGCTAAGGCTAGTGCATCAGAGGTTCTACTATCTATCTCCACTGTATCGTTTTCGCTACTGCAAACAAGTTTTGAGTAAAAAATACCTTCTTGTAAATCATTTATTACTATTTCATGCAAGCCTACAGCAAAAGCCATCATAAAATTTTTCATAAGGTCATGCGTAAGTGGGCGGCTAGGACTCATCCGCTCAAGTGCTACTGCTATTGCCTGCGCCTCAGGCCCACCAATTACAATTGGTAGTCTTCGTAATCCATTTATTTCTCCAAGTACAACTGCATAAGATTGAGTTTGGGTAATGCTGTGAGAAAGTGCTACTATTTCGAGTTCTATTTTTTTCATAAATTATGTACAAATATAATTGAAATTTTAGCTGGAGTAAAAATATTGTAATGATAGAAATTTAATCATTGCATTACTTTCATATCTATACCTCCATTTTGTAAATTATTATCACTTAAAATAAATTTTAAAAGCTATTAAAATGGATAATTTATACCAACGGAAAAATTAAAATTTTCGTATCTCCATTCTCTAAAATCTCTAGAAAGTATTTTTTGCCAAATATCTGCAAAATTAGCGTCAGGAAATTTCCAACCGTTTTTTTTATCGCTGGTTTCTGGTCGTTTTATTCTAAAGCCGAAATCAAATCTTAGCACAGCATAAGTAAAATCTAGCCTAAAACCATAGCCTGCAGACATTCCCATTTGTTTAGCTAACCTATCAAAACTAAATTGTGTTTCATCTTCTAAGCCATTGCCTTTTGTATTATTTATATTCCAAACATTTCCAATATCAACAAATAATGCACCTTTCAATTTTAACCAAGATGCTATTTTTACTAACTCATGCCTGTGCTCCAAACTAAATTCAAATTGTACATCGCCAGTGCGGTCATTAAAAAGATTGGTAGATAGGGGTGGCAATTTCTGACCACCTCTTCCTATGCCTCTTACAGGCCAGCCACGCATACTGTTGCTACCGCCACCAAAATATTGTTTAAAAAATGGAAGAGCACTATCTCCTAACACTGGTACACCAATACCAAGCATAGCTCTTAAAGCAACATTCGATTTTTTTCTTTCAAAAAAAATATTTTTATACTCAATATCTATTTTGGCATATTTCTTTTTATATTC